>JBDRSZ010000001.1:0-3161 GCA_043824415.1 bacterium
CACAGATAAAGAAAAAATATTGGAATAAAATGAAGAGAATTAA
Source organism: bacterium (assembly GCA_043824415.1). Taxonomy (GTDB): domain Bacteria; phylum Zhuqueibacterota; class QNDG01; order QNDG01; family DSAB01; genus JBDRSZ01. The sequence continues at coordinate 44 of JBDRSZ010000001.1, forward strand.
AAGGAATAATCTGAAACACAATCATAAATCAATTTAACTATGTTTTTAAATTTCCGTGTTTTATTCCGTGTTCATCTGTGGTTTATGAATTCATCAGATTAATGATTAAAAGGTACCAAACCATCAGAATAAAATCAAACCTTTTTCGGAGGACACATCATGCGTAAAGCAGTCCCCTATTCATTGTTAGCGACTCTACTGATCGTATCAATCCCCATTGTCTCGGCCCAGGAATTCCAGATCAAGCTGGACGGAAAATCGGACGAGAACATCTTCCTGCTGCCCGAATGCATGGCCGTACTCGTCGACGAGGACGAAACCATCCAGGTTAGGATACTCCTGCCTGCTGAGTCCCGCCCTGAGGGATACGGAAATCTTGATCTAAAAGAACGCGACGAAATCCTGATGGCCAATGCAAAACGGGTTAAGAAAGTCAAGGACCTCAAAGCGATCTACGAAGGTGTCAAAGCCGGTGAAACCGTTAAACTCGGAATTCGGCGCGGGGAAGAAATGTTCATCGTCTCCTTCGCCAAAGTCGATCCCGAAAAAATGCCCAGGGGACGGATGCAAATCTCGACTGAGGAGGGCGGCCCGGGAGGCGGAATCACGATGAAATTGGCCAACCTGGGAAACGGACTGGCCGTCAAAGAAGTCAACAAACAGGTCTTTATTCATAAGATCCTGCCCCCATTGAAGGACGCCCTGCAAAATATCGATCTGAATGAAGGCGATAGAATTTTATCCCTGAACGATCAAAAAATCGAGACCAATCAGCAATTCATAAAAGCGTGGTCTCAAATCAAAAATGGCGTGGAGGTTCATCTGAAAATCTCCCGCGATGGAAAACAGTTTGTAGTCACGTTCAATAAACCTGGTTCTACATCTCCATAGATAAAAAATACTAAATTCATATGGACACGAGAACACTCTTCAACTAAACGAATCAGAAAAGGAACCTCCTAATGGGACGAATAGAAAGAACGAACCATCACCCCATGCTCGAAGCCGTTAACCTGACAAAACGGTACGAGGACGGTGTGCTCGCCCTCGATCACGTGAGCTTTTCCGTCGAAAAAGGACAGATCTACGTCATGCTAGGCGCCAACGGTTCCGGCAAAACGACCACAATCAACCTATTTTTAAATTTCATCGACCCGACCGAAGGCGAGGCCAAAATCGACGGCATCGTCTCGCACCGGGATCCCCTCGAAGCCAAGAAAAAAGTGGCCTACGTCTCCGAGAATGTGATGCTCTATCCCAATTTCACAGCCATCCAGAACATCGATTTTTTTACGAAGATCGCGGGGAAAACAGAATATCGCGAACAAGATTACCGAGACGTTCTCCATCGCGTCGGTCTTGAGGAGGAGAGTCATCACAAAAAATTGAAAGATTTTTCCAAGGGGATGCGCCAGAAATGCGGCATCGCCATCGCCATCCTGCAGGACGCACCGGCCATCCTCCTCGACGAACCGACCTCCGGCCTCGACCCAAAAGCCGGAAGTGAATTCATCCATCTCTTGAAATCGTTGCGGAATGAGGATCGGGCCATCTTCATGTCCACGCACGACATTTTTCGCGCAAAGGAACTCGCCGATGTGGTCGGCATCATGAATGAAGGTCGACTCGTCATCGAGCGGGTGCAGGAAGATCTAAAACACGAGGATTTGGAAAAACTCTATCTCGAATACATGGCGGGCGTTCAAATCGTAGCGTAAGACCATCATTTGAATGATCCATATTCTTTTAGCCATTGCACCGGATGAGATGCAAAGATGTATATCAGGCCTAAAATCCGAATATATTCCAAAGGGGAATGGGAAGGGCTGCCTTTTTGAGCCATCTTTCGGATTACTCGAAACCTAACCTAATAAGGGGTGGGGCTCCTTCCCGAGTATTCGGGAAGGCGAAGGGGAGAAGGGGTGGAGGATTCGACGATAAGAGTAAAATGAAACTTACCACTCATACGGGCTTTCAAAAAGGCAGGTTCTTTTGTCTTCAATATTTTAGAAAATATAGTCACTTGATCCCGTTCATCGGGAGTCCTTTTCTTTAAAGAAAAGGACAATATCTCCATCTTGAATTTTTTTATCGAATTGTGATTGAATTGAGAAAATATTGATTATAAATGTTAGCGGTCTCGCTGTATAGGACAAATCAATATTGTACTTGAGTGCCATCCGGAGAAAACACAATGATAAAGCACATCATCACGAAAGAACTCAGGGAGATCATCGGATCGACCAAGTTTGCGCTCACATTTGCCGTGTGTGCGATCCTCATCCTTCTGACTTTCTACGTCGGTGCAAAAAATCATCAGTTGAACCTGAATCGCTACGAAGCTGCGAAAACCGAAAACCTGAGAAGAATCGAAGGATTGACCGATTGGCTCAGGGTGGGTAAAAACCGCATCTTCCTGCCCCCCCAACCTATGGAAGCGCTCGTCAGCGGCATTTCCAATGACATCGGGCGAACGGCGGAACTCTCCGGCAAGGGAGAAATCGCCACATCCGACAGCCGTTTCAACGACGATCCAATCTTTGCGGTCTTCAGATTCCTGGACCTCGACTTCATCTTCCAGGTCGTACTGTCCTTATTCGCCATTCTCTTCGCGTATGATGCTGTGAACGGAGAGAAGGAGCGGGGCACGCTCCGCCTGACTTTTGCACGCGCCGTTCCCAGAGACAAATACCTCCTCGGAAAAATCGTCGGTGCATTCACAGGCGTGGGCGTTCCTCTTCTCATCCCCATCATTCTTGGATGTCTGTTCCTTCCGGCACTCGGCGTGTCATTATCTGGAGACGAATGGGTCCGCCTTGCGCTCGTCATTCTCAGCGGTCTGCTCTACTTCTGCGTCTTTTTGACGCTCTCGGTCTTCATTTCCACAGTCACACAAAAATCCTCCACGTCCTTTCTTGTTTCACTCATCGTCTGGATATTCGCAGTCCTCATCATCCCTCGAACGTCCGTGCTGCTGGCAGGCAGGGCTGTCGCCGTTCCTTCCATCGACGAGCTGGCCTACAAGAAAGGACGGTATCGAGCACAATTATGGCAGGAGGATCGAAACAAACTCACCCAATTTAAGCCCAGCAGTAGTGATCCTATGGCCATGGCGCAG
>JBDRSZ010000002.1:0-7579 GCA_043824415.1 bacterium
ATCAATACCTTTTAGTGCAACTTTGATGGGGTATAACCTTATTTTAAAAAGATATGTCGAGGAAAAGAACATTATAGAACTGCAAAACTTGGAGCATATGGTTTAGACTTATCAGCGATTTCAAACTTTTTCGAAACGAACTGGAACAAAGTTATTAAAAATTTAACTGAAGCTGATAAAGCGTGGGTTTTAAGTAAAACTGGCTTCCGTCTGCGGGCGTTAGGACGACTGCGGGAGGCGGCGCAACCCATGCAGGCAGCTTTAAATGGAAATATTGAAGATAAAAATTGGAAACATGCAGCAATGAATGCAGGCAACCTCAGCGAGCTCTATCTGACGCTGGGCGAGGTCGAAGCAGCTGTGTCGTCTGCCCGCCAGAGCGTGGACTTTGCCGACCGTAGCGGGAATGGTTTTGAAAAAGAAAAGCAAAGATGTAAACTTGGAAATGCAGTACTACAATCAGGAGAAATTCAAGAGGCTGAACAGCTATTTTTAGAAGCTGAATCAATGCAACATAAATGGCAACAATACAAATACCTCTATTCTCAAAGAGGCTTTCAGTTCTGCGATCTGCTGCTATCCCAGGGCAAAGTGCAGGAGGTGCTGGAGCGGGCGAAACAGACGTTGGAATGGGAAATTGAAGAAAATTGGCTTTTAGATATTGCTCTGGATAAACTTTCTTTGGGGCGGGCGTATTTGCTGCAGGCGCTAACACCCCCCTTAATCCCCCCTCAAGGGGGGAAAAAGAGTGTAGTCCCTCAAGGGGGGAAAGGTGCGGGGTTCCCCCTTCGAAGGGGGATAAAGGGGGATGTCCTTTCCCAAGCCGCCGACTACCTGAACCAGGCGGTGGCGGGCTTGCGGGAAGCGGGGACACAAGATCATTTGCCTCGTGGATTATTTGCCCGTGCCTTCTGTTATCGTATCCAAAACCAATTCCCGCAGGCTTGGGACGATCTCGCCGAAGCGCAGGAGATTGCCGAGCGAGGGGAGATGAAGCTGTGGCTGGTGGATTATCATCTGGATGCGTGCCGGCTTTCTTTAGCAGAAGGGAGACCGGAGAACGGAGACCGCAGACCGGAAAAAGCAAAACAGCATCTAGAAGAAGCCGGAAAGTTTGTTGAAGAAACGGGCTATCACCGCCGGGACCCGGAGGTGGAGCTGTGCTATGCCGGGGTGTTCCTGGCTGAGGGCAAGAAAACCAAAGCGCTGGAGTATTTGGACAAAGCGAAGAAGACATTGGACAAAATGGGCATTCGCATGTGGGATTGGGAAGTGAGGCGGTTGGAGGATGTTTTGCGCGGCTGATATCTTAGGTTGTACGAACACAGCGAGGAATATGGTTGTTTGAAATGTGAATGAACACACCCGGTGTCCTTCAGACGACTGGGGTTTTCAATGTTAGAAACCAGTTGATTTTTTCATGATTCATTCATAGTTTCTTCCGTTCAGTTTCTATCCATCTCGAATTCGGCCCAAGGATAACGGAGAGAAAGCATGGTTCAATTCGCTCTACTCGATTGGATTTGGATGTTTCTTTTTCTTTTCCTGATGATCGGGTGCGGTGTGCTTTTCTACCGGCTGGGGAAGCGGTCGGAGTCGGATTTTTTCTTGGCGGGAAGGGGACTGCCCTGGTGGCTGCCTGCCACGTCGGTGTATGCGACGCACACGGCCACGGACACGCCGATGTGGGTGACGGGCGTCATCTACCGATACGGTTTTTCCGGGATTTGGTATACGTTTTTTTCGGCCTGGTGCGCCATCAGCGCGTTTGTGTCCACGCGGATTTTTCGGCGATCGCTGGCATACACGCAGGCGGAGTGGCAGAGTCTCCGCTTCGGGGGATTGGGCAGCGAACTCCTCCGAGGCTGGATGGCGGGCTGGCAGGTCTTCATGAATATGTTCATCCTGGGATGGGTCGGGATGGCCATGGGCAAGGTCTGCAACTACGCCTTTGGCTGGCCGTTGTGGATCGGGCTGACCGTTTTTTCGGCGGTATGCGCTGTCTATGTGCTCTCCGCCGGGTACTGGGGCGTGGTCATGGCCGATTTTCAGCAGGGCATCATCGCGTTCTCGGTCATCCTCATCGTGTCGATCTGGGGAATCGTCGCTGCGGGCGGCCCTCATGCCATCATAGACAGGTTGTCCGATCTGGGCCAGGCGTGGCGATTGAATCCGTTTCATTTTACGGGCGTTTTCACGGGAGATTTTCCTCTGGTCTGGTTCGTCACGATGCTCATCATCGCCCTCATCGGAGGGTTCGGCATGGGCACGTCCATCGACTGGTACGCTGAAGCGCAGCGGATTCAGTCTTCGCGGACTGTCAAAGACGCCTCCTACTCCATCTGGTGGGGAACGGCTTTGGTCATCGTCCGGAATTCGATATGGGCCGTGGCCATCTTAGGCTTTTTCGTGATGTTTCCCAATATCTCCGACCAGAGCCAGTACGAGTTGGGCTGGTTCCGTCTGGGATTCGACTATCTGCCCGTCGGGATGATGGGTCTCTTTTTCGCGGCAATCCTGGCGATTCACCTGTCCACGATTTCCACCCATCTGAATCTGGGTGCCGTGTACGCGACGCGGGACATTTATCACCATTACATCAACCCCGAAGCGTCGGAGCGAAAACTCATCTGGGCGGGACGCGTTTCGACGCTCGTCTTGCTCTTGGGTTCTTTTCTTTTGGGGATGATGATGAAGGAGATCACCAAATGGCTCATCTTCGCTCTGTGGATTATGGCGGCGGGCGTCTGGCTTCCGAACATTCTGCAAGTCGTCTGGTGGCGGGTGAATGCATGGGGGTATCTCTCGGCCTGGATTGCCAACTTAGGACTGTCGTGGCTCGTCGTGTGGGTGCTGCCGATGTTTGGGGTCATCCCGGATCTGCCCGACTACCTCCAGTTCTGGGCATTGATGGCATCGACGGGTCTGGTTTTTCTGATTGTCACTTTTCTAACGAAACCGGAGAGGATGGACCATCTTGTAAAATACTACGTCATGTCCAGGCCGATCGGGTTTTGGGGACCCGTGAGGCGTGAGGCGGAAAGAAGAGGGCTTTTGGAGAGAGTGACCCTTGTAGGGTAATACCGGTTTGGATTTCGAGGTACGAGTTTCGTGTTTAGCGTTTTGATTTGATAGGGGCAAAGCATGGCATTAATTCGTAGGGAATGGACTCCTGCTGCGGCTGATGAGTGGACCAAGGAAGACTGGTTTGTGATTGTGCTGTCTCCCTTGGCATACGTCGGATTGGCCTTGGGCGTGGCCATGAGCATTCTATTGCTAAAGGCGGGATTCATCATACTGGGCATTACAGTCGTCCTCACGATCCTGATGTTTTGGATCATCGATCCCAAGCTCAAGACGATCTCGGAGGATTACGAGAAAAAGCAAAAGCAGTACCTTGAGCAATTGGAGAAAATCGAACGATGGGAGGATGTCGAATGAGCGAAGGATTCTGGGTCGTCATCGGTATGTCGATCGCGTATCTTGCTTCTTTCATGGGGCTTCTGTTTGCGTGGATGCATTACAAGAAGCGCAAGCCGGGGAAATCGTCACCATACAGCGAGGAAGAAGTGATGATGGCGGCTGTAATCACTCAAACAGAGCGCATCGGAAGTCCGCTGTTGGGGATTGTCATACCGTTGGCGATATTCGTCGTTTCGTTCATCGTGACTTGGATGTTGTACAAGCATTTTTCGAAACGATCGGATTGAGATCGGGTATTTTCCGATTGACATTATAGAGATTTTTTGCTATTTTGGAACAAGCTAATGTTTGAGTTCTTTGATTTTGGGGACGACTTGGATTCGACGGGAGTAGTAAGTCTGAAGAGCGCGTGCCCAGGTCCTGGATCCTGGTGAATCCTCCGGGAACCTAATTAAAAGGCAACGATTATTCGTATGCTCTGGCTGCTTAATTAAGCGGCCCGTTCACGACAGTCTTTACCCGCTGAGACTGCCGATGAACGTCGATAAAAGCGGGTTAGTCGATCTTCAAGCCTGGTGAAGATGGGCGAATGCGAACAGGCTCAGCCGATAGGGTTCCTGTCTGCCGGTGACCTGTCGGTGAAAATTGAAGACAGACTACGCACGTAGGGGTTTTCAGAATTGTACTTTCGGACGTGGGTTCGATTCCCACCGTCTCCACATGTCTGCAGGGGGGAAGAAGTCACTTCTTTCCCTCTTTTTCTTTTTTTTTATCATCTTCAAAATTTATTTGTTGGAATACAACAAATAACTTCTCGCCGTCGAAGCACAGGTAACGTATCAAACATGAAAGGATTCCCATGGACGCGATAAATAATTTTTTAGTCCAATTGAATAACTATATCGGCAGTAATTCGAACTGGTTCCCTTTTGTATTGCTTGGAACGGGTATCTTTTTTACGCTGTATCTGAAGTTTCCCCAGCTCCGGTTCTTTCGCCATGCCTTTTTTATCGTCACGGGAAGGTGGGAAAAACCGGAATTCCAGGGGGATACCACGCATTTTCAGTCCCTGGCAACGGCGTTGTCGGGAACGGTGGGCACGGGCAACATTGCGGGTGTGGGTCTGGCGCTTTATATGGGCGGTCCTGCGGCGCTATTCTGGATGTGGGCCACAGCCTTTTTTGGAATGTGTTTAAAATTCGTCGAAGTGACGCTTTCCCATAAGTACCGTAATGTGGAAAAGGATGGGAGCATCGCTGGCGGACCGATGTACTATATGAAGAATAAATTAAACATGAAATGGCTGGCAGCCATTTTTGCAGTGGCCACGGTGATCTGTACATTCGGCACGGGGAACATGCCGCAGATTAACAACATGGCCGTGTCGATTGAGGCCACGTTCCATATCCCACCTATCGTGACGGGGGGTGTGCTGTCCGTGATTTTGGCTCTGATCATCATTGGCGGCATCAAACGTATCGCCAAGGTCACGGAGAAGCTTGTTCCGTTCATGGCGGTGGTTTACATCATCGGCGCGTTGGCGGTGATTCTGGCCCACCCGGGCAATATCGTTCAATCCTTCGGGTTTATCATTAAAAATGTCTTTACCGGATCCGCTGCGTTGGGAGGATTCATCGGCGCGTCTTTTGTCTTCACTCTGACGAACGGCGTGAGCCGCGGCATCTATTCCAATGAAGCAGGGCAGGGATCGGCTGCCATCGCCCATTCGTGCGCCAAGGCCGATGAGCCGGTCTCTGAGGGCATGGTCTCCATTCTAGAACCTTTTATCGATACACTGGTCATCTGTACATTGACGGGTCTGGCCGTTATGGCTTCGGGAGCCTGGATGGACAAAGTGCCCAATACATTTCAGCGTGCCGATCTGGAAATCGTGCAGGGTGTCTGGAATCAGGAAAATCCGGAGCATGTCCGCCCATTGCGAGTACATCTAAATCGAGGCTCTGACGACCGTATCCAATCCTTCTCAGGATCTTTAACGGTGACGGATGGCCGTCTTGAATATGAACAACCGGTTACTGTGATTCATGCCCGTTCCGTTGCTGAGAACGTTCAGTTTCTGAAGGGGAGCGAGCTTTACTCGGGACCCCTCGCGGTCAAGGACGGCAAGCCCGAGGATACAAGCATAGAAATCAAGGGAAACTCTTTGGTTCATAGTGCTCAATTGACGACCGAAGCCTTTCGGAGGGGCTTCTTTGGTGAAAAAGGGAAATATGTCGTAGCCATCGGTCTTCTGCTCTTTGCTTTTTCTACAGTGATTTCCTGGTCTTATTATGGCGACAGAGCCATTACTTATCTGGTCGGACTTCGTTACGTACTGCCTTACCGAATTGTCTATATCGCTGCATTCTTCTTGGCGGCACTGGCCGATACGACCATCATCTGGACGTTTGCCAACATTGCGATCGTCATGATGGCCGTTCCGAATCTATTCGGTATTCTCATGCTCCACAAGGATATGAAACGGTCGATCGTGGAGTATTGGGCGAAATTCAAGATAGAACATCCGGAAGACAGCAAGAAGTTCAAGTGGGTTGATTAGAAGGGATAATAGACTATGGAAAACGATCGAGGCAGTTTTAGTCGCGTTGGTTTTATTTTGGCGGCAGTCGGTTCCGCAGTGGGATTGGGCAATCTCTGGAAATTTCCGTATATCACGTGGCATAATAACGGGGGCGCTTTTGTCCTGATCTATCTGGCCAGCGTTCTGATCATCGGATGGCCCATCATGACGGCCGAGATTCTGATCGGCCGGAGATCTCAGGAGAGCCCTGTTCCCGCGTTTGAGAAGCTGGGCGGACCCCGATGGCGTTACGTCGGATGGCTGGGCGTCGTGACCGGTCTGGTGATTCTCGGGTATTACAGCGTCATTGCCGGCTGGACGATTCCCTCCTTCCTGTCGTGTCTGAAGTGGAGTTTTTCCGGGTACACGCCTCCGGCGGACGACGCGTTCGTTCGTTTTATGGGGAACGGTCCTCTCCAACTGCTCCTCTCCTTCGTGTTCTCCTCGTTTACTGCGCTTGTCATATGGAAGGGGGTCAAAGGCGGCATAGAAAAGACGACGCGCATTTTGATGCCCATCCTCTTTTTGATTGTTGTGTATCTGGTTGTCATGAGCCTCTTTTTGCCGGGAAGAGGCGAGACGTTCCGATTCCTGTTCCGGCCCAATTTCAAGGAGTTGCCCAGCACAGGCATTCTCGAAGCCGTCGGGCATGCGTTCTTCACGCTTTCCCTGGGCATGGGGACGATGATCACCTACGGGTCCTACATGACGCGCCGGGGATCCATTACGCGGAATGCGATTACCGTGGTGATTCTCGATACGTTGATCGCCCTCTGTGCGTGCATCATCATGTACACGTTTATTTTTTCGGCCCCCGGCGTGCAGGAAAGCGTCACGGGCTCGACCATCGGTATGCTGTTCGTAACGCTTCCCCGCCTTCTGTATACACAGATTCCGTTCGGGGCCGTGATCGCCCCTGTGTTTTACATCCTTGTGGCGTTTGCCGCCCTCTCTTCGACGATTTCCCTTCTCGAAGTACTCGTCTCTCTCTTCATCGACAAAATGAAGATCGCCCGTCATAAAGCGACGTGGATCGGCGTTGCGGCCGCGTATTCGGTGTCCATCCTCTCCGCACTTTCGCTGGGAGCCGTCTCGGGTCTTTCGAATTTCAGCGTTTTCGGAGAAGGCAAGGAAGGCGTTCTGAGCACGTTGGATCATCTGGCGGCAAACTGGATGCTGCCCGTGGGCGGCTTTTTCATCACGCTGTTCGTGGGATGGGTGCTGGACAAGAAGATCTGTGAGAGTGAATTGGGCGTGGGACAGGCCGGAGGCATTTCCCGGGGCGCCTATTTTCTGTTCCGCTTTTTTATCCGATACACGGCCCCGATTGCGATCTTGGCGGTCATCATCGGCGTGATCCTGGGGCAAGATTTCAGTTGAGTATCGGTGCGGTTTTCATCGCGGTGTTCGTGGGCCAAGTGTGGAAGAGTACTAAGTGCTCTTTTTCTTAAATACTGTGACGTATTTGCAGTAGTACATACACACTAACAATGAACAGGTTTTGCCAAGCTCGAAATTCGAAGCACGTCATGCCCAAGGCAGATCCGCCTCCGGCGGAAAATCCGAATCAAATTC
>JBDRSZ010000003.1:0-13763 GCA_043824415.1 bacterium
TTTTTCAAGGAGAGGATTTAGGTGAGGTCTCCGATAAAAATCCGAAAACCACTTTGTGTTGAGTATACAATAGATTCTTACAGTCGTGCCTCTTCAGCGTGCTATTCGACCCTCAGTGACACCATCGTCATATCATCGTGCTGCGGATGCGACTGCGTGAACTCCCGCACATCCATGCTCACGGACTCGATCAACGCCCTCGAGTTCTTGTCCCTGTTTTTCCGAATGACATCCAACAGCCTTTCCTCGCCGTACTCTTTATGGTCTGAGTCCATCGCTTCGGTAAAGCCGTCCGTATGAATAATGAGCAAGTCTCCTTTTTTCAGTCGGATCTCTTCCTCTTTGATGACACTCGAAAAGAGATCTCCCTTCTCCAAACCAAGAGCGATTCCCGCTGGTCGAATCATCGCGCACTCGGTCTCCCCTTCTCGAAAATAGAGGGCGGGATTGTGCCCCGCCCGAGAACACATGAGCGTCCGCCGCTTCGTATCCAGAACGGTATAGAACATGCTGACGAAGGCTTTGCGTTCGATCGACTGGTACATCAACGTATTGATCTTTTTTAAGACTTCTCCGGGAGAGCCATTCTCACTGCCCTGGGATTGGATCAGGCCTTTCGTCAGCGTCATGTAAATGGCGGCCGGAACGCCCTTGCCAGAAACATCCCCCACAGCGATCCCAAGTTTTTCATCGCCCAGATGAATGAAATCGTAATAATCCCCGCCGACTTCCTTGGCCGGAATACAGAGACCGGCGATGTCGAAACCGGAAACACTCGGACTCCCCTTCGGAAGAAGGCTCATCTGAACTTGATGGGCGATTTCAAGCTCTCTGGCCATCCGCTCCCTTTCCAGCTCGCTCTTGATGTTTTGAATGGAGACAAGCGTAAATTTTGTGCCCTGCATAATGAACTCGGTGGCATTCAATGCCAGTTGCATCCGGCCGTCACTCGTATCGACGTTCACAAGAGCACTCTCCCCAGATTGCAATCGCAGCAGCAGCTCGACGAGCGGCCCGCTGACCGAATGAAGCGTTTTGATGTTTTTGATATAGGGTGCGTCCATCATTTTTTTGGCGGCCGTGTTCATCAACTGGATTTCACCGTTCTGTTGGTATGCGATGAGCCCGACGCCCACATGTTGGATCACGGTTTGGAGGTACTGATACTGTTCCTCCTTTTCCGAGCGCGCCTGTTGAATCTCTTTCGCCACATCCGAGAAAGCCCTGCTGAGTCCATCGAACGATGCGCCCCGTCCGTCGCCCTTAAAAGATCGAGACACATCTTCGTATTTAATGGCCTCCACAAAGCGGCTCAGATCCCTGTTGGTCTTCTCCACATACCGGATCAAAGAAACCGTTTGATGGATAATGAGCGTGCCGATCAACACGACAATGACCCACTGAGAAGTGCGGAATCCAACCGCAAAGAGAAGAAGCGCCAACGCGCAGAGTAACAACACGCGAAGGGTGCAAACGAATCGAAAATTTTTAAATACCATACTTCTCCACCCTTCGATAGAGGGAAGCCCTCGTCAGACCCAGCTCTTCAGCAGCCTTGCTCATATTGCCCCTGTGTTTTTCAATCGTCTTTCGGATGACCGTCTTTTCGATTTCTTCCAAGCGATATTTCTCGAATACCAATCCTTCTTCCTGCTTTTCAGCAGTCGGGAGAAAAACATCCGTCGGTTTAAGTATAGTCGAATCGCTCAGGATGACCGCACGTTCGATGGCGTGCTGCAATTCCCGGACATTCCCTGGCCAGCGATACTTTTCCAATTTTTTCAAAGTCGCCGGACTCATTCTCTTTTGGGTCACGTTGTATTTCCTGCTGTATATCTTCAGGAAATGATCGACCAACAACGGGATGTCCTCTATCCGTTCGCGGAGAGGCGGAAGCGTAATCTCCACAGTATTGATGCGGTACAGCAGGTCCTCCCTGAACTCGTTTTTCGAAACCAGTTCACGCAGAGGCCTGTTGCTCGCGCAAATCAGACGAATATTGAAGGGTACGGTTTTGTTCGATCCCAGGCGGGTGACTTCCCTGTTTTGCAGGACATTCAGCAATTTCGCCTGGAGCGGGAAGGGCAGATTGGCGATCTCGTCCAAGAAAAGCGTCCCCTCCGAAGCGATTTCAAAACGTCCTGCGCGGTCCTCCTTCGCATCCGTGAAGGCACCCTTCATGTGTCCGAAGAGCTCGCTCTCGAAAAGCGTTTCGCTGATCGCACCTATATCCACACTCATAAAAACCTCGTTCGAACGGTTCGACTGGCGATGCAGTTCCCGCGCGACCAGTTCCTTTCCGGTGCCGTTCTCACCCAAAATAAGCAGATTCGCATCCGTTTTAGCGACTTTCTGAATCGTCTCGAACACATGCTGCATGGCCGGACACACGCCGATAAAATCGTGAAACGGCTGATCCAAATCAGCGGCAAGCTGCTTCTGCCTCGATCTGAGGTTGTCCAGCTCCTTCCTCGACCGGCGCAGGTTCATCGCGGCCGAGATCGTGGCCAACAGTTTCTCATTCTGCCACGGCTTGAGAACAAAATCAGTCGCTCCCTCTTTGACGGCCCGGACGGCCATCTCCACATCCCCGTACGCTGTGATCAATACCACGACCGCCGACGCATCTATATCAAGAATCTTGCCCAGCCAGTGGAACCCCTCTCCTCCGCTCGTCACATCTCGCGTAAAATTCATATCTAAAAGAATGACATCGTAGCTTTCGTGCCTGAGCAGATGAGGAATCAGTTCGGGATTCCTCTCCGAATGCACGACTGCTACATGTTGTTTCAGAAAAAGACGTGCCGCCTGCAGCACATCCTCATCGTCATCTATGATGAGAATCTTGCCCGATTTCTTGCTCATGGAACCTCTTCTCAACGCTGTCAGAATGTGATGCGATCCTGTCTGCCTTAAAGATAAAACACACAGATGAAAACATCAACAAATTATTTCTAATCTGATTAATTCACAAACCACAGATGAACACGGAATAAAACACGGAAATTTAAAAACATCGTTAAATTGGCTTATGATTTTGTTTCAAATTATTCCTATTAATTCTCTTTATTTTAATCCAATGTTTTTCTCTTTATCTGTGCTGTTCCGTGTTGATCCGTGGTGAATAATTCAGGTTAATATTCGAGTCTTTCATGATTCCATTCATATGGTAAAAACCTTGCCTTGAAACACATTTCCTGGCTCGAAGTGGTACAAACAACCTGCTCCTCTGATTTGCACGATTTAAAAACCAATGTGTACGCTGCCGTACACTCCCTGTAACACGAGCGGACACTTCATACCATCCGCACCACGCAAATGCTGCCTAACTGATTGATATTTAGGGTTGGTACAATTTTTGTCCCAAGAGAGTGATGTAGAATTCATTCTTCACACAGAAAAATGAGTGACTGTAAAAATTCGAAAAAACACGAGGAGACAATCATGGATCGACCCATCAAAAAGAAAAAATTCACTCCCAAGAAAATTGCAGGTCTCTCTGTCGCCGTGATATTCGTTTCGGTCGTTCTCTACAGCCTGATATTTGGCGATAGAAGTTCGAAACTGAACGTCGATTTGGAAAAAATCACCGTCTCTACAGTGGAGAGAGGGGCATTCCAAGAATTCATTCCGGTCCAGGGCGTTGTGATGCCCATCGAAACCTACTTGATCAGCGCCAGCGAAGGCGGCATGGTGGAAGAGAGACTTATCGAATCCGGAACTCCTGTTAAAAAAGGGGACCCCATCGTTAGACTGTCCAACACAAATCTTTTGTTGACGATCCTGAACAACCAGGCTCAGGTGAATCGGGCGAGCAACGACCTCAGAGCCACAAGGCTTTCTATGGAACAGAATAGATTGCGTTTACGGAGTGATGTGGCCCGTCTGAATTATGAATTTCTGTTAAGAGAGCGCGCTCACAAAAGATCGGAGGAGCTCTACAAGAAAGAGCTCATTTCCAAGGAAGATTACGAGCTGACCAGAGATGAATACGATTATGCCCTGAAAAGCAAAGAACTCACCCTCGAATCCATGAAGCAGGATTCTCTGTTCCGGGCGAGTCAGATCGACCGGCTGTATGAATCCCTCGAACAGATGGAGACCAACTTGGCCATCGTAAAACAGAAGCAGGACAATTTAACCGTCCAAGCCCCCATCACCGGCATGCTCACTTCGCTCGATGCAGAGATTGGTGCCCAAAAAACCCCGGGTGAGCACATCGGTCAAATCGACGTCCTGGACGCTCTGCGAATCAGGGCCGGCGTGGACGAATACTACATCGCACGCGTTGAGGAAGGCCGGTTCGGGTCGTTCCCTTTTTCAGGACAAACGTACAGACTCATCGTCAAGAAGGTCTATCTCGAAGTCACGAACAACACCTTCTCCGTCGATATGAATTTCGTCGATCAACAGCCCGTAGGTATCCGTCGCGGGCAGACCGTCCATATCAGGCTGGAACTCGGCGATCTCGCGGAGGCGCTCCTCCTTCAGAGAGGAGGATTTTTCCAGAAAACAGGCGGACAGTGGGTCTACGTTGTGGATAAATCGGGCGGCATCGCCATCAAGCGACAGATTAAAATAGGAAGACAGAATCCACAGGTCTTCGAAGTCCTCGAAGGACTCGAACCTGGAGACCAAGTCATCACTTCCTCTTACGACAGCTTCGGCGACATCGACAAGTTGATTCTCAAGTGAAACGGTAGACGTGAGATATAATGGAAGCAGAGAGCAAAGTGCAGAGCGCATAGTGTATTAAATAAAAAATAAGTCACAATTTTGAGAGAAATGAACGATGGTAAAATTTAGATTTCAAGATTTAGAAATTTGGAAGATGGCAATCGGAATTGCGGACAAATTGTTCGATATCTCTGATGAACTCGAGCAAAGACATTTATATCGATTTGCGGAGCAATTACGAGCAGCAGGGATGAGTATGTCAAATAACATAGCCGAAGGGTCAGGGTCCAATTCTAATAAAGAGTTTGCCCGATTTCTAAATATGGCAAGAAGGTCGACATTCGAAAATGCAAATATTCTGATTTTACTTTGCAGACGAAATATCATTCAAGAGAAAATACAAAACGATTTATTAAAAGAACTCGACCTTCTTTGTCGTAAAATAACCACTTTTCAGAGAACACTCAAAGTCGAATGAATCCTTTATGTTGTGCTCTGTGCACTATGCTCTCTGCGCTATGCCATACAATGAATTGAAATATACCATTGAAAAAATTGAATCAAAACCAAGGAGAACACTATGATTAAAACAAAAAACCTGAAAAAAGTCTACACGACCGAAGAAGTGGAAACCATCGCGCTGAATAACATCAATTTTGAAGTGAATGAAGGCGAGTTCGTGTCCATCATGGGCCCTTCGGGCTGCGGCAAATCCACGCTTTTAAACCTGCTCGGCCTGCTCGACAATCCGACTGACGGGGAATTCCACTTTCTCGGACACGAAGTATCCAAACATTCCGAGAGGCAGCGTGCAAACTTGAGAAAATCCAACATCGGATTCGTGTTCCAGAGCTTCAACCTGATCGACGAACTGACCGTATTCGAAAACGTCGAACTGCCCCTCCTCTATCTCGGCGTGTCGTCGGCCGACCGCAAACGCCGGGTCAACGAAGTCCTCGAACAAATTCAGATCATGCACCGCAAGAACCACTTTCCCCAGCAGCTCTCCGGCGGACAGCGGCAGCGCGTCGCCGTAGCCAGGGCTGTTGTCTCAAGACCCAAGCTTATCCTGGCCGATGAGCCCACCGGCAACCTCGATTCGGCCCACGGCGATGAAGTCATGAAAATGCTGACCGGACTCCACGAAGCCGGCACGACCATCATCATGGTCACCCACTCCCCTGCCTACGCTGAGTACGGGCATCGACTCATCCATCTGTTCGACGGTCATATCGTCACGGAGAACATGAAAGATAAATTTCACGTGTGACAGTTATGGAGCACAAGATGATCCTCAAAGAAATTCTGCAAAAAATCGTCAATGAGGGGGAAAAGGTTTTGTTAAGAGACAGCAAAGCAGACTGGGAGGCAAGCGCCCTTTTAACCAGTCTTTCCGAAATCGCACTCAAAAGACAAGCCCATCTCCAGTCGGGTCTGTACATCGCCGACATCGATGAAAGAGGGTATCTCGGGCGTGTGATCTATAAGGTTATTCAGAAACCTTAAGAAAACCGTGAGACGGTCCCGCAAAGCGGGATGAAACGGCAGAGCCTTTGATCCGTTTTACGTCTCACGTTTGACGTTTCACCTTTAATTAAGGAGGAAATCATGTTTAAAAATTATTTTAAAATCGCGTTTAGAAACATTAAAAAACACAAGGGATATTCATTTATTAACATTGCCGGTTTAGCGATTGGATTTGCTTGCAGTATTTTAATGGTGCTGTATGTATTTCATGAATTAAGCTATGACCGCTTTCATAAAAACGCGGATTATATTTACAGGTTGTGTCAATCAGAGCATCCGTATCAGGCGCCCCAAACGGCAAAATTATTGGCAGATAATCTTCCTGAAATCAAAAATTATGCTCGGATTTTAGTACAAGGAGAGCAGATTATTCAACATAAAGAAAAAAAATTTAAAGAAACAGGATTTGTCCGTGCCGATGCCGGTTTGTTTAGAATGTTCTCCTTCAAATTTAAACACGGAAATCCTGAAACAGCGTTACAGCAACCATTCAGCATGGTAATCTCTGAAAAAATTGCACACAAATATTTTGGCAATGAAAATCCCATTGGCAAAATATTCAAATTGAATAATGAAGACGATTATACCATTACCGGTGTGATGGAGGATATGCCTCAAAATTCCCATTTCCGATATGATTTTTTTGCTACGCTCACTAATGCAGATGATATGTTCGGCGTCGAATGGATGAATAATTGGGGATGGGAAAATTTCCTGGTGTATTTTTTTATTCAGGACGAATTTTCCAAATCAGCCTTTGAAACAAAATGCAGTGAGTTAATAGCAAAGCACAGAAATTCGGATCCAAACAATCCTTTACCTGAATATTCAATACAACCCCTGAAAGATATTCACCTCTACTCCTCTCATTTTAAAAATGACATTCAACCGCAAAATAGTATCACTTATGTGATGATATTTTCAGCTATTGGCATTCTCATATTACTCATTGCCTGCTTCAATTATATTAATCTGCTGACCGCTAACGCGACAACAAGGATGAAGGAAATTGGTATTAAAAAAGTAGTGGGAGCGACACGCAAACAACTTGCCTTGCAATTTATTGGTGAATCATTTGTAATACTTTTTATAGCCTTACTCCTGTCACTTGTTATTGTTGAAATTAGTTTGCCGATTTTTAATGCACTTTCAGGAAAGGTACTATCCTTTACAGCGCTAATTCAAATGAAAACAATTTTGAGTATCCTTGGTATCATCTTGATCACGGGTATTCTGGCAGGATGTTTTCCCGCTTTTTTTCTATCAGCGTTTCAACCTGTTAATGCGCTAAAAGCATCCACAAGCAGTGGAAAATCAAAATTTCATTTCAGAAGATTACTTGTTGGCGCTCAATTTACCGTTGTCATCATTCTGATATGCAGCGCTATTTTTATGTTTCGTCAAATCCATTATCTTCAGCATAAAGAGTTAGGATTTAACAAAGAGTATACTCTTATATCAGAAGTCGATGCTTTTGAAGACGTGGAAAAATATAATACATTAAAGCAGGCGCTCCTTCAACAGAGCGTAGTCACCAGTGTTTCTTCAGCCAGCCGTGTTCCTTCAGGTAGCCTCAACAATTTTGGAGCATTGATACCAGAAGGTCAAACAGACTGGATCACGATGCCCTTTGTCCACATGAGCTTTGATTACTTTGAGACACTGGGTATAACAGCCTCGCAAGGCCGACTTTTCTCAAATAAACTTGAAACTGATGTTAATGAAGCCATCATTCTAAACGAGGCGGCTGTAAACAGGTTAGGAATCCATGAAAATCCAGTCGGACAGTCGGTTGAGTGTGCTTGGCCAAGATCGAGAAGAAAGATCGTCGGGATTGTTAATGATTTTCACTTTGAATCGCTTTACGAGTCAATCCGTCCCACGGCGTTTGTTATATATCACAGTATGTGCAGGAATCTCATGGTTAAAGTAAAACCATCAAATGCAATAAGCACCATCAATACAATTAAAAAAATCTGTAGTAACTTTTACCCGGACTGGATATTTGAATTTCATTTTATAGACGAACGACTTGAGCGTATCTATCAAACGGATAAAAATACATTCCAGTTAATGGGATATTTCACAGCGCTGGCAATTTTCATTGCCTGCATGGGACTGTTCGGATTGGCATCGTTTATGATGAAACGCCGCACCAAAGAAATTGGCGTTCGAAAAGTGCTCGGTGCATCCGTATCAGTCATCATCGTTATGCTCTCAAAAAATATTATTCGATGGGTGTTAGCTGCCAATCTTATCGCATGGCCCATTGCCTGGTTTGCCATGAACAAGTGGCTGCAAAATTTTGCTTATCGGATTGAGATGAGTTTGTGGATGTTTATTTTAGCTGGTGCACTGGCGCTACTGATTGCTCTGGTAACAGTAAGCTATCAGGCCATTCGAGCAGCGACAGCGAATCCGGTGGAATCACTGCGATATGAATGATGAGCAAAGACGAAATCCCGATGTTTTTTCGGGATGGAGAGTTTGAGATATGAATAAAACCGTAAAGTGGCAGACGTGAAATGATAGACTTTCCAATCGTTTCACATCTCATCCCGCTTTGCGGGACCGTTTCACGAAAAGGAGGTTATGATGAAACGAAGAGAATTCATAGGAAAATCAAGCTGCGGAATGGCAGGTCTGATGGCTGCTCCGATGATGTTCAATCCCGGTTCTGTCGCAGGACAGGAAAGACGAAAACGGTACAAAATAGAAATCGAAATCTACGAGGCCAGAGAAGACACATGGTGCCACAAGAAAGGGGATACGTTCAAATACCCCGACGACTGGGGAAAACTCTGCCCCTGGCTTCGGGCCTCGATGAACGAATTCATCCGGATTCTGGAGCATGGCGTCACGCTCAACTGGAAGTACCAAGGAACGCCGTACGAAAAAGTCATCGACCCGGACGGCGTGACGACAGAGTACGTCCGCTGCCCCGACCCGACTGCGAATTTAGTGGCAAAAATTACCCGGACGCTGATTCCTTGATCACGCATCGAAACAGACAAAATTAGATAAGTAGAAACGCGAGATGGTAAACGTGAAACAGCGGACGACCTCTTGATTCATTCTAAATTTCACGTCTGCCACTCGACGTCTCACGTCTGACGTTTCATGAGAAGGAGAAAAAAATGATCAAGACCAAAGCTCTGAAAAAATACTATTCCAACAAATTCATCAAAACCTGGGTCCTCCGCGGAATCGACGTCGAAATCAAAGAAGGCGAATTCATCACTATTATGGGGCCTTCCGGAGCGGGCAAGTCCACACTGCTCCACATCCTCGGCATGCTCGACACGGCGTCCGGCGGCGAGTATTATTTCTACGACAACCCCGTCCACAGATTCACCGAACGCAAAAAAACAGCGCTCCATCAGCAAAACATCGGATTCATCTTTCAGGCCTATCACCTCATCGACGAACTCAACGCGTACGAAAATTTGGAAACGCCCCTGCAGTACAAAAAGGTGAAAGCCCCCGAACGAAAGAAACTCGTCCTCGACATGCTCGACCGGTTCGGTTTGACCGATAAACAGAAACTCTTTCCCCATCAGCTCTCCGGAGGCGAGCAGCAGCAGGTCGGAATCGCGAGGGCCCTCATCATGAACCCGAAACTCCTCCTGGCAGACGAGCCTACGGGTAATCTCAACTCAGACCAGGGCAAGAAAATCATGGAATGGCTAAAGAAATTGAATAAAGAAGGAATGACCATCGTGCAGGTGACTCACGACGAAGTGAAGGCGAAATACGGCAAACGAATCATTCACCTGTTGGATGGTCTGATCGAAAGAGAAGAACATTAACAGGAGTCCGATCCACAAATATTTTCATCCCATGAGAATCATCCTCGGAACCGTCAGAAAAGAAGAAGAATACTTCCGTTTTTTTAGTCCCAAAAGAAGGATGGTTCCAAACCTCTGACTTCCTTAATGCACAGCTTTTCTCGCTTCAGAAACGATCCGTTTCACATCCTCCAGCATGGACGGAGCATCGTAAACGAAACCGTCCTTGATCGTCCACTGGACGCCGCCCCTCTGAACGATCTTTCCATCCTTCAGATCCATCACACCCGTCGGATACAGGAATTTGAGATTGTGCAGCGGATTTCCATCCACTAAAATGAGATCCGCAAGATAGCCCTGCCGAATCCGTCCGATTTTATCTTCCACGCCTAAAATCCTTGCGTTGTTGAGCGTAGCGTTCTGGATGACATCGATAGGGTGGAATCCCGCTTCCTGATGGAGTTCCAGCTCTCGAATCAGGCTGAAGCCATAGAGCATGTAGATATACCCGGCATCCTCGCCCGCACCCACGATCCCTCCCATATCCGCAAATTCCCTCACGGCCCTCATCCAGATCCGATAATTTTCCTTCCAGAATATCTCATCCGTCGTTGTCCAATTCCACTGGTAGGACCCGTGATACTCAGGATTGGGCTTGAAGTATTCCTCCACAGCCGGATGCAAATACTCCCTGAACCAGGGTTGATTCATCGCCCGAACGAGATCCCTGTTCGATTCGTAGATGACGAACGTCGGGCACCAATTCACGCCATTCTCTACCAATGCCTGGAGTACCTGATGCAGTTTCTCTGGATGCGGTTCCCTCCAGAGTCGCCCCGAGTACCGAAAACTGTCGCTCTCGTTTCTGTAATTGTACCAGTAAGGACAATCCTGCGAGCCGTGCAGGGCAGCGTCCGGTACGCCATACCAGTGCTCGATGGACGTCGTTCCGAAGGCAGCGTCGTCCCAGGCGTCTGTTTCTTCTACGCCCACATGATGGGCCACACGAAGACCGAGTTTTTTTGCCTCGTCCATTAGAGCCTTCATGATGTCTCTATCCATTCCAAAGATCTTGACACCATCTCCACCGGCTTTCTTTATTCTTTGTACACTCTGTCGGGCTTCCTCAGGGGTTCGCCCTCCGGCACCCATATACAAAAAAATCCTCGGAGCAGCGATCAAACCCGCCTGACTCTTGCGCCGCTCCTCCGCCGTTTTTTGGAAATTGCTTCCTACATCCCTCACTGTCGTGATGCCGCAGGCCAGCCAGAGTTTATATATGTATTCAAACGGAAGGGGATGGCCGGCCCGGCTGTCGTGAATGTGGGCATGGATGTTGATCAAACCGGGAATCATATACATACCCGTACCGTCGATGACATGACGCTCCTCTCGATACGCATCCGTATTCCTCGTCCCGCGTATGGATTGTATGGTATTCCCCTCGACAACGACATCCAAAGGCCCTCTTGGCGGTGTGCCCTTCCCGTCGATTACGACGACATTCCGAATAATCAATCTATCGTACCTCTGTCCGCTCTCTACGCCTTTGTTTTGACCCAAGATGTAATGAGTGGATAGAAACAAACACACGAAAATGAGCATCAATAATTTTTTCCGGTCTCTCATTGCAGGCTCCTAATATTCAATGTGGAAATTCTGGGACAATTTGCAGATAGATACAAAAATGACTTGAAAAAAGTAATGCTTCGAAATTTGAAATGCAAGTACGATGTCGTCGTTATCCCCTACAAAGGACAAACGTATAAATTCAGACACGTTCAACATGGAACGGATTCAATCCAGATCAATCCTCCGGATGAACACCCGATCCCCGTAATCGTTTGATCTCTCCTCTTCGGCTCTTAGCATTCAAGCGGCGTTCTCTCGACGCACGCGTCGGTCTCGTTCGAAGGCGGGGCTTCGGTTCATCGGCAGCTCTTTCAATCAACGCAACGAGCCGCTGGATCGCATCCTTCCGGTTTCGATCCTGCGAGCGGTATCGCCTCGCATCGATGATGAGGATGCCCGCCTCCGTCATCCGTTTGCCTGCAAGACGAACCAAGCGATCCCGAACAGCCTCGGTGAGTAACGATGAACCCATCACATCGAATCTCAGCTGCACCGCAGTGGCCACCTTATTCACGTTCTGTCCGCCAGGTCCTGATGACCGGACAAACTCAAAGGTAAGTTCTTTCTCGTCGATGGAAATCGTCGGTGTGATGCGTATCATACGATTTTCATTCAATAATATCCTTCACCTACTCGAAAGCATCCACTCGCCCTTATTCCAAAAACCATTCTTTTAATTTTTCAGAGATGAATCGGACGATGATTTCATGTTCTTCTTTTCCGTTGCCTTTTACCCTGATGGGTTCGCCGAAACAAATATGGATGGGCCTCGTCGGATCGATTTTCCCGAAGTCCTTAATCCTCTTTCCGTTTTCCCATGCATCCGTCCGGAGAGCGAAGGGAACAATCGGAACGGACGCATACTTGGCAAGCTTGACGCCTATCGTATTGAACTTCTCGATCGTCCTGTGAACGCGCCGTGTCGTTTGAGGAAACACAATGATGGAAATACCATTGTTCAGCCGTTCTTTCCCGCCTTCCAAAACAGCTTTCAAATCCTCTCTGGGATTCGTCCGATTAACGACAATTGGGTCCCGGCTGATCATGACGTGTTTGAACACCGGATATTCCACCAGGCTTTGCTTCACGATGAACGTCACGGGACAAACAGGCTGGATGATACAGGGCAGGACGAACGTCTCGAGCGTACTCATGTGATTGCCTACAAAAACGCACGGTGCACCGAGACAGCGGATGATGTCAATATTCTCCACTTCGAAACGGGCACCGACCGATTCTAAGGCCCGTAGCATGCCCATACTGGAGTGCACCCATTGTTCACCGTCATAAGTCCCTCTCTTCGCCAGCCTGGACGACTTCAAGGTGATGGAGATCATCTTCGAATAGAAACCCAGGCCAGGCATCATTCGCCAAGCGAAGAAGGTTTTTTTCTTCGGAGATCGATACGTATTCTCAGAAGTTAACGATTCCATCTCAACCTCTTATTTCTATTCCGGTGGTGAAACACCTTGAACGATTTCCCCAATCGTCTCATCGAGATCGTCGGTTCGATAGCCCAGCAACTCCGCGGACGGCGTCGGATCGAAGTACATTTCTTCTGTGATGACATCCGTCAAAGGAACGGGAGCGAGACCCGACTCGCGCCGAAAAAGCCACAGGCACAGCGACGCAATCCGCATTGCACAGTGAAAATACTTTTTAGGAATGACGCGAACGCATTTTGGACGACCGGCGATTCGAGCGAAGCGGGATACCAGATCAGCCCACGTGAGGTTCTCACCGCCCACGAGGTACTTTTGACCGGGTATCCCTCTTTCCAACGCCCCGGCGACAGCCTGTGCCAAAGCATTCGCCGACATCGCATTCGTTCCCCCCGCTGGGACGAAAAGGGGAAGAGAGGAAAAGACATACCGTTTTATCAACGTACCCATTGTCCGGCGGCCCGGAACCATCCCGAACACATAAGGCGGCTGAAGAACGATCAACTCAAGACCATGCGTCGCCTCTTCGAGTACCGCTCGCTCGGATTCGACTCGGCTTTGGACGTAGGGATGTACATCCGCCATGCCGGGTTTTAACGCATGGAAGTATGATGTCAACAGCACCGCACGAAGGACCCCTGCTTCACGAGCATAACGAAAAAGCCGGCCTGTCGCATCCACGTTCACCCGATGGAAA
>JBDRSZ010000004.1:0-19883 GCA_043824415.1 bacterium
TGTCGGAGCTTCAATAGGCCAAGTCGTTCGACGAGGAACATACACCCATTGACAAACAAAAGACAATGACCAATTTTCAAAATTCCAAATGAGAGGTCGATCTTGAATTGGGATTTTGACTAAAATGCAGCTAATGAATACCGAAGAAATGCATATTCAGATAGGATGAGATATAATTTCTAAAAGGGGATAAAATCATGTCTGAGAATCGAAGAGATTTTATGAAGCGATTAGGGATGGGAGCCGGAGGGCTGGTCTTGGCGGATGGTTTATTTCAGGGGTCTGCCGGCTTCATACCCTCATCCACAGTTGAAGACGGGAAGCATCAGTCGCCCGACCTTCCCTACGGATATGACGCTCTCGAACCCGTGATCGATGAGCAGACTTTGAGAATCCATCATGATAAACATCATGCCGGTTACGTGACAGGACTCAATAAAGCCGAGATCAAGCTTCAGGAAGCGCGTGCGTCTGGGGATTTTACCCTCATCAAGTATTGGGAGAGGGAAGCCGCTTTTCACGGTTCCGGCCATATCCTGCATGCGTTTTATTGGAGGAATCTCTCACCCAAACGTGATCTCAAACCGACGGGTAAGTTGGCCCGGGCGATGAAGGATGCGTTCGGCGGTATTGACAGCTTTTTCAGTCAAATGGCTGCTGCGACGAACGCCGTGGAAGGAAGCGGCTGGGGCATCTTGGCTTACCAGTCGATTTTCAAGAAACTGGTCATTCTTCAGGCGGAGAAACATCAGGACTTGACTCAGTGGGGCGCGATGCCTCTTTTGGTTATCGACGTCTGGGAGCACGCGTATTATCTGAAGTATCAGAATCGACGTGCCGAGTATGTGACAGCTGTGCTCAGCATCATCGATTGGGAGGAAGTGGGCGCGAGGTTCGAGAAAGCGGTATGAAGACGAAATGGATAGCTTGAAAGCGGCAGGATGGGTCTCTTAGGCGCGCATGTTTCGATCAGCGGGGGCGTTGAGAATGCGATCTCTCGGGGGGAAGCACTGGGCTGCCGCTCGATTCAGATTTTCAGTAAGAACCAGAAACAGTGGAAATCGCCTGCTCTCTCGGATGCGTCGGTGGATGCCTTTCGGGAGAGATGGAATGCGTCGTCGATTGAAGAGGTCGTCATCCACGATTCGTACCTCATCAATTTGGGGAATCCGGATCCAAGGTCTCTGAAAAAATCGCGGGAGTCGTTCTTGGATGAGATGGAACGGGCGGAACGGTTGGGTGTGCCTTTTCTCGTCTTTCATCCGGGGTCGCATATGAAGACGGGAGAGACGGACGGTATTCGAAGAATCGCAGAGGGATTGAACATCGTGCTGGACGCGCAGCCAGAGGGAGGTGTCCGGCTGTTGTTGGAGACGACGGCCGGACAGGGCGATCATCTGGGATACCATTTCGAACAGCTGGCCGAGATCGTATTGCTCGTAGCGCAGGACGAACGCGTGGGGGTTTGCTACGACATGGCACATGCGTTTGCAGCGGGGTACGACATCCGGACTGAGGAAGCGTACGAAAAAACATTCGATGAATTTAATAAGATCGTGGGATTGAATAGACTCAATGCTTTTCATCTGAACGACAGCAAGAGCGATTTGGGAAGCCGGATCGACCGGCACGAACAGATCGGCGAGGGCAGACTGGGATTAGAGCCGTTCCGATTTCTCGTGAACGATCCCCGGTTCGCACATCACCCGATGATTCTCGAAACTCCCGAAGGAGAGCAATTTTATAAAAAGAACTTAGATTTACTGCAATCATTGATGGTTTGAACAGGAGGACGTATGGAGTTGAACGATTTCAAGAAGACAATTCGGTTCGCGTTGGAGAAGGAGATTGAAGCGGTCGATTTCTACCAAAAATGTAGTGAGTTGACAACTCGTTCTGGTATGAAGAATGCCTTTTTGGAAATGTCCGAAGAAGAGAAGAACCATGTTCGGATGCTTGAAAATTTTAAGCCGGAACACGTGGAAAAGGTCGAACTGAAGGACATTCCCAATCTGAAAATCGGAGATTACCTCGTCGAGATGGAATTCAGCCCGGACATGAGTTACCAGGATCTGCTCATTCTTGCGATGAAGCGAGAGGAGAAGGCGCACAGTCTTTATTTGGAACTGGCGCAGAAAAGCAGGAATGCATCCGTCGTGAAGCTTTTCCAGATATTAGCGCAGGAAGAACTAAAACACAAGCACCGCCTGGAGAGGGAATACGACGATGTCGTTCTGAGTGAAAATTAATCCGTCATCCGGTCTAAAAGAAGAAGGAGTCATCGCATGGGAGTTCAATATGCCGGAAGCGAAGTGCTTCGGATGGCCGTTGAAATCGAAAAAAAGGGGAAGGCATTCTATGACGGCGTCGTACGGTCGGTGAAGGATGAAAGGGCGCGGGACATTTTTCAATACCTGTCCGACGAGGAAGTCGAACACGAGCGCGTCTTCCGAAAGATGCTCGATGAAGTAGAAGCCAAGACGGAGGCGAGTCCGTACGACGACACGGAGACAACGCTCTATTTCAAATCTCTCATTGATAAAAAGATATTTCCCTCCGCCGGAGAAGGAGAAGCGATGAGGAAGGAGATGGGGAATCCGGCGGCTGCAATCCGGGTTGCGTTGAGTTTGGAGAAGGATGCCGTCCTGTTCTTTCACGAGCTGCTCCGGATCACAGAGGAGAAGGATCGGAAGGCGGTCGAACGCATCATCGAGGAGGAGAGAGATCACATCCAGCGTATTCTACGACTCAAGGCCGATCTTCAGGTTTAAGTGATTGGATTGGAGTCGAGAAAATCGATGGATGCAGTTCTTGACATGCGAGTTTCGTTCGATTCTTAAATGAACCATTCAATTTTGCGGAGGTAGGCACTATGACAATCGATGTTTCCTCTTTAAGCGTTGAACAGGCCTTAAGGATGGCGCTGAAATCAGAGATGGAATCCGAAGAGGCGTATCAGAAGCTGAAAAAAATGGTAAACAATTTTGTGATCAAAGAGAAGCTTCAGTTTTTAATCAAAGAGGAAAAGAAGCATCAGAAGGTACTCGAAGTTCTTATAGGTAAGATGTTTCCCGGCCGGGAATCGAAATCGGTGGAAAAATCGTTCTTCCCACGGCTCTCCATCGCCTTAAAGGAAGAGGTCTTTGTTCCCGACTTGCTGGAATTGGCGATGAATGCAGAGAAGATGTTCGAAGAATTTTATGACACCCTGTCCGAGGAAGTCGAAGAAAGAGGGGCTCAGGAGATCCTCCAGTATTTGTCCAGCATGGAGCACGGACACTATTTTCTTCTGAAGGGGGAGTACGAACTCTGTATGCGGGATGAGGAATATTATCAGCGGGAAGATTTTCAGTACGATATGGTTCACATCGGACCGTAGGGTTGTCAGACGGGTTGGATGGATTTTTAGTATTTGTAATGTGTCTGTTTTTATAGGAGGAAATCGATGAGCAAGACTGAACAGAATTTGAAGGCTGCTTTTGCGGGCGAATCGCAGGCGAGGAACAAGTACGATTATTTCGCGAAGGCTGCAAGGAAGGAAGGGTATCATTACATTGCCAAGATTTTTGATGAGACGGCACTCAACGAAATGCAGCACGCGAAGGATGAGTTCAAGCTGCTTGCTGGGATTGGTGACACGAAGGCCAATCTGAAGGAGGCCATCGAAGGGGAGCATTACGAGACGACTGAGATGTATCCGATGTTTGCCAAGGAGGCGGAGGAGGAAGGAAACGCAGAGGCCGCAAAGCTGTTTAGCGCGATCTCAAAGGTTGAGAAGGAACACGAGGAGCGGTACAAGAAGCTTCTCAAGATGGTCGAAGAGGGAACGGTTTATAAAAGAGAGAAGCCCATTCGGTGGCGATGCCTTATGTGCGGGTACATTCACGAGGGGACTGAACCTCCGGATAAGTGTCCGTCGTGCAAGCATGCAAGGGAATACTACGAACCGGAATGTTTGTGATTGTTTTCAGCTCGCGTAATTGAAAGAAGAACAAAATGTCATTCTGATCCCGTCCCGATTTTTCCAATCTAGTTCCCAAACTCAGTTTTGGAACCAGAGGAAAGAAGGTAAGAATCCAAGAGGAAGTTCAATGACAGAAAAACAAATTTTCGAAGGAGTAAACAATGAATATTCTCATCATCTTTAACCGTATACCTTACGACAGTACTGACGTGACTTGGAATGGGCTACGCCTAGCTGGGAAGCTACTGGAAGCAGGTCAACAAGTTAGGATTTTCCTTATGAATGATGCTGTTGATATGGCTCGAGATGCCTGCAAGCCACCAGAAGGGTACGACCAGGATTTATCCAAGATGCTCAAAGATCTTATTGCTAAGGGTGTCCCGGTAAAAGTATGTGGTACTTGTATGGCGCGTTGCGGCATTTACAAAAATCACCCCTATTTCGAGGGGGTGGAAAACTCAACAATGCCCAAATTAGCAGAATGGGTGGTTGATAGTGATAAAGTTATCACATTTTAAATCGATGCCAAGTAATCATAGCATGTAAGCTGAAATTGGGCTTCGTATGACACGGATAGAGCCATTTGAAAAATACAGTGATGCGTATGAGGAGTGGTTCGAGAATAATCCTGATAAATATGAAGCCGAACTGGAAGCTATATGCCAGCTTCTCCCTTCATCAGAAGTAAAAGGTTTGGAAGTTGGTGTAGGTTCAGGGAGATTTGCAGTGCCGTTGGGTATAAAGATTGGCGTAGAGCCATCGGAGCAAATGGCAATCAAAGCCGAAAAGCGTGGTATCCGAGTTTTTCGAAATATAGCGGAGAACTTGCCTTTTACTGATACCGAATTCGACTTTGTGCTGATGGTAACAACTATCTGTTTTTTTGATGATGTTGAAAAAGCTTTCAAAGAGGCATTCAGAGTATTAAAACCCAAAGGCTGCATCATTGTGGGATTTGTGGATAAAGAAAGTGAATTGGGAAGTCAATATAATAGTAACCGAAGCAAAAGCAAATTCTACAGAGATGCAGTCTTCTTTTCTGTACAAGAAGTGCTAAAATATCTTAAGAATGCGGGGTTTAAAGAAGTGACAATCAGGCAAACCCTTATTCCAGGAAAAGTGCCAGGGATCATTCTGGATGGCTTTGGGAAGGGTGCTTTTGTTGTAATTAAAAGCATGAAGTAAGGTCGGCTAATCCAAGTTTGGTAAACGGCGTGCCCGCACTATTTCGTTCCTTCATTTCAATTTGGCTTTGGAGTGCTACCGCCCTCCATGACGCGCTTCGTTGAGTGTGAAATCGTGCCGCGCTGCTGGAATCATTTTCAATGTAGTTTTGGACAAATCCGTTTGGTGCGCCGCACAAACAACCGATGTTGTTGGATGATTCATTGAGATATTCAGCCTGTAGGGTGGATCGAAGACCCACCATTTGGTAATGAATAAAAATGAGATGGATTATTGAACCATGTCTGACTATCATCGTATATATCATCCTGGTGGAATTTTTTTCTTTACCGTTGTCACTTACAAAAGGTCTCCTTTTTTGACTCTCCCGACGGCAAGAGCAACCTTGCGCGCTTCATGGCGCACGGTTCAGCAACAATATCCATTTTTTTTGATTGCATTGTGCCTTTTACCGGATCATCTCCACTGCATGTGGAAAATGATCGAAGCAGACCCGGATTATTCGAAGAGATGGCAAAAGATCAAGGAAGGTTTTTCAAAAACCATAGACAGAACCATTCTTCCGTTCATGGCCCCAACCGAATCCATGGTATCAAAAAGAGAAGCTCCGATCTGGCAACGACGATTCTGGGAGCATACGATTCGCGATCAGATAGATTACAATCGTCATTTCGATTACATCCATTTTAATCCGGTGAAGCATGGTTATGTTCAGAAGGCGGTCGAATGGCCCTGGTCGACATTTCATCGGTATTTAACCCGGGGCATTTATGATCCTGATTGGGGAGATATATCCTCACAGGAAGGATACAACCTGACTACGATCGGAGAATGAGAAATGGTGGGCCTTCGGCCCACCCTACTGAGTTTGGAAATCAGAGTATGAAAATTTTTTCAATTCTTGATCTGAATCAAGGATGTTCCTATCGGTATCAATTATATTGCATCAGTTGGATGATTCATTGAGATATTCAGAAATAAGTATCGTATGAATCGAGAAGGAGAGATGGAGCAAAAGAGAATCTATTTGGACAATGCGGCTGCGACGCGGACTGCTCCCGAGGTCGTGGAGGCGATGCTGCCTTTTTTCACGGAGACGTACGCTGTGGCGTCGTCCCAGTTCAGCCACACGCCGGGCATTCTTGCGAAGGAGGGCCTGGACGGCGCGCGGGAGATCATCGCGAAGCGGCTGAACGCCTCTCCGGAGGAGATCGTTTTCACGTCGGGGGGGACGGAGGCGAACAACCTCGCCGTCAAGGGGACGGCCTGGGTGCATCGGGGCAGGAAAGACCACATCGTCTGCTCGAAGGTCGAGCACAACACGGTTCTCCATTCGTGCCAGTGGCTCGAAAACGAGGGATTCCGCGTGACGTATTTGGACGTGGACGATGAAGGATTTGTCGATTTAGATCGGCTTCGTAAGAGTATCACGGATCGCACATTTCTTGTCAGCGTGCAGCACGGAAACCAGGAGGTGGGAACGGTTCAGCCCGTCGAGGAAGTAGGCCGGATCTGCAAGGAGAAGGGCGTCCTGTTTCATGCGGATGCTTCGTTGAGCTTCACAAATTTCGACCTCGACGTCGCCCGACTGCCCGCGGATCTGATCACGATGTCCGCCCACAAGATTCACGGACCCAAGGGCGTTGGAGCCCTGTACGTCCGCAAGGGGACGCCCATCAAGAAGATGATGCACGGGGGGTACAGCGAGTTCGATCTCCGTGCCGGGACGGAGAACGTGGCCGGCATCGTGGGATTCGGCAAGGCCGTGGAACTGGCCGATGGTGGACATGTCGGCTTCATCCGGTCTTTGCAGAAGAAGCTGATCCAGAGTTTGACTGAAGAAATCGAGGATATGGAAGTCAACGGCCCGAAAGATTTAGCGATGCGGCTTCCTGGAAATGTCAATGTTTCGTTCAGCCTCGTGGAAGGAGAGTCGGTCGTTCTCCATCTTGATATGAAGGGCATCTCCGTGATCACGGGTTCAGCTTGTTTTTCCCGTTCCCTTGAGCCGAGCTATGTGATGATGGCCATGGGATTCTCCCACGAGAGGGCGCACGGGTCGATCCGGTTCACACTGAGCCGGTTCAACACAATGGACGAGATGGATGGAGTTGCCGAGAGTTGTAAAGAGATCGTTAAAAATTTGAGACGCATCAGCCCGTTAAAAAAAGGAGTCGAGTGATTATGTCTTTACCGTACACGAAAAAAGTGCTGGAACATTTCATGCATCCCCACAACGTGGGGAAATTGAAGAATCCCGACGCGGTCGCCACGGAGGGGAGTCCGGCCTGTGGGGACATGGTGAAGCTGTACCTCAAGGTCGATGAGAAAACGAAACAAATCGAGGACATCAAATTCGAATCGTATGGGTGTGCCTCGAACATTGCCACGGGGTCTATCATCACGGATCTGGCTATCGGGAAAACGTTAGACGAAGCGAAGAAGCTCAACTGGAAGACGGCCGCCGAGGCGTTGGGGGGGCTTCCTGCCGTGAAAGTCCATTGCGCTGTTTTAGCCGTGGACGCCCTGCGAACTGCCATTGAGAATTACGAGCATCAGCATGGTTTATTGAAAGAGAAAGTGCCAACGACTGAAGCAGTGGTGATGAAACGACTGTCAAGAGTGATCAACCCTCTGGCGGGGTTGGATGTCGTGAGGACGAAGCTGGTGAAAGAAGTGGTCGTTAAAGACGGGAAAGTGACCGTTTACCTGGAGATGCCCAGAGAGCATCAGTTCGCAAACAACATCAAAGAGGAAATCACCGAGCGAATAGTGCCTCTCTGGGACGTTAAGGAAGTGAAAATCGTCTTTCAGGGGAATTGAATGCGTTCCGAATCGATGCACGCGGATATCACGGTCGATGTCGTGGGGGAGACGTGTCCGATTCCCCTCGTGGAGATGCGGAAAGCTGTGATGAAAGCACAGAGGGGCCAAGTTATCGAGGTTGTGGGAACGCACGGCGCGTCCAAGGAAGAAATTCCGATGGCCGTCAAATCGTTGGGACTGCACCTTTTAAGAATCGAGGAGGACGAAGCAGGGCGGTGGCATATCTTCATTCAAAAGTGAAGGAGAGCGGACGTTGAAAAAGGCAACGATCGTCGTCCACAGCGGTGATTTGGACAAGCTGATGAGCGCTCTCATCATTGGGAATGGATTCCTGGCCATGGGAGGCCAGGCGACTCTGTATTTCACTTTCTGGGGACTTCAACGACTGATCAAGGGGAAGCTTTCGAAGGGGCCGATTTCCAAGATGCATTTTTTCGGGTTGGGCGCCTGGATGATGAAGCGGAAGATAAGGAAGGCAAACGTTGCTACACTGGAGAGGTTGATGGCCGACTTCAGGGCGCTGGGAGGGCGTGTCATCGCCTGCGAGATGACGATGGAGGTCATGGGCATTTCGAAAGAGCGGCTGGACGGAAATCTTATCGATGCGTACGGCGCTGTGGGTATGTATGTGAATGAAGCGAAAGAAAGTCAATTGACGCTGTTTATTTGACGTATCCTATGCATTATAAAATGTATGTCTTCAAACAAGATTCGAAACGATAGTCTGTCATTGTTTGACTATTATTTGTTGTCTTTGCGAGGCGCGAATTTTCTATGATGTTTTTTATAAAAAAATTCGGGCCGAAGCAATCTCAGAAAGTACCCCAATGAAGCAGTACTTTATTTATACTCAACACAAAGTGGTTTTCGGATTTTTATCGGAGACCTCACCTAAATCCTCTCCTTGAAAAAAGGAGAGGACCACATTGTGAAATCCGAAAACCACTTTGGTTCGACTATACATTATGACGAATAAGTACAATACTGTGTTGTATACTGGAGTCACGAACAATTTGAAAAGAAGAGTATACGAACACAAAGAAAAGTTAAAACCCGGCTTCACATCGAAATATAATGTCAATAAATTGGTCTATTATGAAGTATGTGAAGATGCGTATCATGCAATCTGTCGAGAAAAACAGATTAAAGGAGGTTCAAGACAAAAGAAGATCGATTTAATCAATAACTTCAATGAAA
This sequence comes from bacterium, assembly GCA_043824415.1. Classification (GTDB taxonomy): domain Bacteria; phylum Zhuqueibacterota; class QNDG01; order QNDG01; family DSAB01; genus JBDRSZ01. Next base: position 9,173 of record JBDRSZ010000004.1, read on the forward strand.
AGTGGCAAGATTTATTCGATAAGCTTTAGTGATTGTTATGGAGATTGCTTCGGCCAAAAAACGGGCCTCGCAAAGACGATAATGTGTTTTTTTCATTTTATCAAGGTCTATCCTTTGAAGGAGAGGCCCGATCTGGCGGAGATTCTTGCCGCTGTGGAATCGTTGTTGCCTTAGTCGTAGAGGAAATCGACCTGTGATCCCTCTTCATGGGCTGATCGAGAGAAGGCGGAGCGGACGGATTATCGATCCGGAACGTCCGGTGGAAGAAGAAAAAATCCGGAGTCTTCTGGAAGCGGCGCGATGGGCACCGTCCTGTTTCAACAACCAGCCCTGGCGGTTTATCGTGTCAAGAGGGAGTTCTCTGGATGCCGTAAAGGAGTGTCTCTCCAAAGGAAACGCCTGGGCTAAGCGCGTGCCGCTCATCCTGACGGTCGCTTCGAAGCCCGATTTGGACTGCCAGATCAAGGATCGGGATTATTACACGCTGGGCATCGGACTGGCCGTGGAGAATCTCCTGCTTCAGGGCATCCACCTGGGACTCGTCGTCCATCCTATTGCCGGATTCAGTGAGCGGAAAGTGAAGAAAGCATTGCATATCCCAGAGGTGTACCGTGTTCACACCCTGATCATTGTCGGCTATCAGGGTTCCTCGGAAGGACTGGAGGATTGGATTTTAGAGAAGGAGGACGCTCCGCGCGAACGGAAATCGTTGGATGAGATTGTTTTTTGGGAGGGTTGGAAGAGCGCGGAGTCCGATTGATTTCAGGCGAGATGATTTGTTTGCTGGGAAGCATATGCATTAGAATATGATCATTTTGCTGCCTAATCGACGAGAATGGATTTTCCACGCTTTTCAATATCCTTAGTTAAAAGCTTCAACAGATCCTTATGATTATTCCGGTATGTGCCGATTGATTCATACCAGTCGATGTTTTTTGTATTGATGCAATATTCAACAATTTTATTCAAATCCTGCCCTTGTAAAGAGTCCACAGGCAGATTATAACTCTTCAGAAAATATTTTAGATCCGTCTCAAAGGTAATGTTCTGTATCTTTTCCGGATTGGCAATCAAATCCCCGGCGGTCATAATCTTGTATCCTCTATCCAGAGCACCTTGTGCAGTGAGCCTGACGCAGAAGGAAGCGTTAATCCCCATGAGAAGCAATGTGCTGACTCCTTGCTTTTTGAGCTCATTTTCGAGGATGGTGCCATCAAATCCGTCGTCAAAAACTTTTGTGATGAATATCTTGTTTTCAAGAGAGTCGATTCGTTCTTTGAGAATCGAAGTGGTCGAGCCCCAACCCGCATATTCCAGGACAAAGACTGGGATTCCGTTCTGTCCGCAGAAATTGAAAACATTTAGCTGACTGAGTAATTGCTGTTTGAGTTCTTTAGGTGAGATATTCTTCAGCAACTCATCATGCATGTCGATTACAAGAACACCCACCTTGCGAAATCGACTGTGATCAACATCACCCGCTTGTGAACTCTGATTGAGTTGGGAGGTGCTTGTGCATCTGGATAAAACAAGCACACTTACTGCAGCACAAACAACGACTGCTTTTAGAGTCTTAATCCAAAATGTGGTGACTTTGCTAGTTGAGTAATATCTGCGGAGGGATTTTATCATTTGAAGAATCCAGTTGAGAAATAGAATCCTGTCGTGAGTGAGTGTGCGGATGTGCATAGATGCCTACCAAAATAAACCGTCTCTTAGTTGTTTTAGGCCAGCTTCCTATTCGTTATACGTATGAAACACACAATCACCCTTAAAACTTGCTGTTCCTATCGACTGGATGATTTTTTCCTTTTCAACTTCGTCATGCTAAATTAAGGCGGATCTTCACTGCAGAAGCAAAACAAACCGTCGCTTCTGCGATTTCCTCGTTGAAGGATCATATTAATCCGTTTTCATGTGTCCATCATCACTTTAGATTGTATCGATACACATTTGTTTCTCTTTGTTCAAAACCAATTTTACGATACAGTCGATTGGCGGATTCACGTGAGGATCCCGATGTGAGATCGACACTCTTAGCGTCTGTTTCTTTCAATAGATGAATTGCATATCTTACAAGCGATTCTCCGACGCCTTCGCCTCTCGATTCCTGATCGACGATGACATCCTCAATCCTTGTTTTCAGACCTGTAGGTGTTCGAAAGAATATGAGAGTAAGACTGCCAATAATTTTTTCCTTCTTTTCAGCAATGAGTAAAATTGTCGATGGTGATTCTATGATTTCTGGTAGTTCTTGTTTCGAAGGCGGAACTTGTATCGGCGAGAGCTGCGGAATCAGACGATCCATGGCTGCTTTCACATGATCGGAATATTGTTTCACTTCAATAATATTCATCGTCATCGTTGTCCTTTCCCTGAAGCAAAAGATGGATAAATATCGGGCGCATTTTCGCCCCTTGCAGTGTTCCACTTATCCCGTCCAATATCTCAAAATCGAGAGCGCTCTTTCGGAAAAAATAGCCGATCCAGAAGGGATAATATATTCTTTTTTTTAGTTGTATGGATGCGTATGCGGATATTTTTATTATTGGGCATGATTGTCACATCTCTGCGTACAAGGCTTTCGAGTGAACGGAGAAGATCCTCTTCCTGATCAATATTGTTCCACAGAATAATGTGTCCATTTTCTTCGAGCTTTTCTACCATTGGTCGAGCAAGAGGGGGCAGTTCGGTCTCAACGATTATGGCCTTATAAAGCATTCCTGCGATGTGAATGCCCTCGGCAGTAATTTTTGCATCTTCCCACAGATGTCTTGCTTCCAAATAATTGAAATCGATCTGATTCTGAAAACACACTTTTGCCGCCTTCCAGGGCAGAAAATCATTCAATCCCATTATGGCGACCTGGCAGACATGTTGACTGTCCGTATTCAACCAACACAGGCGGCTGGTCGCATCGGCGAAGGATTTAAACTGGTTCCACCAGATACTATTGGGACCTACGTCGGGCGGCCGCTCGTCGATACGGGGACCGCGCACGGAGTAATAAAACGCATGCGGATATAATAAATTGCATCCTCTGATGATGAGCCAGTTGGCCAGCCATTTCATCTCTCTGAACGTAAAATTGTGGCCATACGCCCCGCAGTATTCGTTTGAATTCTGGCGATGCCCCAAATGAATCATCGCCGAGGAGGCACATTTCGCCTGCGTGGATTGCGCTCCTTCCAATGCACTCGGTTTGCCAGGTTCAATTTGACGCCAGACAATGTCCTGACCGGGTATTTGAAAATGACGCAGCTGCCCGATATCATCCGGATCCGCGGGATGGCCTGTCAGTGCAATGCGATGTTTACGACACCAAGCGGATATTGGATGATAGTAGGTTTCTTCCAGGCGGGCCTTTAATGCCCGATAATATTTCATTCGGGATTTTTCCGCTTCAGGTTCATCATCATACCATAACGCAGGCAGATACGGAGAGAAGTCTTCTTTTAGCCAATGATTCACAAACGTTAATAAGGATGCGTTTCCCGGAACGGCGCCCGGGTCCGCTCGTTTTCCAAAGAATGAAGGCTCATCCGTAAAAATCGCTTTGATCGTCCTGCCGAAATATTCTCCGAATTCATCATAATAACGCTCATAGACCAATTTGATGAAATGCGCCATGGCATCAGGGTTTAGGATATCCGCCAAAGGAGGCATTTCTTCAGGCACTTCCTTCTTATTCTGGCGTCTTTCCGGGTTGTCTTCGAGAAAATGCAAGCCGCGGATGAGAGAATAGTTGGGTCGGATAAATCGATCCAAGATCGCGATGCGATGATCATTTTTTTTCCGTTTAACAATCGTGACCACTTTTTGATCGTCGGCAAGTAGCAATTCTTTCTCCTGATTGAAACGAAAACCGAATTTTTCTTCATCCGGGATGACTTCGTCCAGGTCGATCGCAAACAATCCGCGGGGACGATACTCTGGATTTTCCGCCACGACTTGACCGCTGGACGATCCGCTCGGATACATGCCTTCATCGTACAGGACGACCCACATATTTTTCTTAACAGCCTCCCGAATGGCAAATCGCATGAATGCAATCATCTTGTCACTCATCCAACCGATGCTTCGCGGCAAACCGACTCTTGGATGAATGACAAAGCCGTACACACCATGATCGCAAAAATCCTGCATCTGTCTTGCGATCTCCGCCTCGGATAAATCGTCATTCCAGAACCAGAATGGCGCCTGTGAAAATTCACGCGGAGGATCGGCCCACTGACTGAGAAATGCGTATTCATTCTTGCCTGGGCGAAAAAGAGGTTTACCACAGCTTAGATAAGAGAGAGGCAGGCTGCTTCCGATGTATCTAAGAAATGTTCTGCGTGTGATGTCCATCGATTTGAAATGGATTCTTTGTGAATTTCGAAGTTCGTCGGTCAACGGCTTTTCCCGATATTTTCCGTTTCCTGCGGGCTCACCTGACAGGCGAATGCGCTTCTTCACCCGTCTTCCCCGGGCGCGGTATCAAGAATTTCAAGGGCCCCTTGGCTTTCCCTACGGGACGGCAGTTGGCCGGATTGTTCAGGTCTTCCTGCCCCCTGACGAGGAGATGTTTCATACGGGCGACGATTTCGAGATTCTGCTCGGCCACGTTCTCCGTTTCTCCGATGTCCGTCTTCAGATTGTAGAGCTGGCCGTTGTTAAAGTATTTCCAGTCTCCCGACCGTACAGCATCCAGCTTGTAGTAGAGAGCATCGTATTTCGATCTCGCTCCGGGGATTCCCGCCAGAAGATCAAACATATCCTTACCGTCAATGATGTGATCGTCGGGAACTTCAACGCCGGCCAATCCGGCGAACGTGGGAAGAAAATCCATGGTCGATGCGATTTCGTCGCAGGTCGTGCCTTCGGGTATTTGGCCGGGCCACCAGGCAATGGCTGGCATGCGCATGCCGCCTTCCCAGGTGGACCCTTTCCCGCCGCATAACGGCGCGTTGCTTCCGCTGTCGGTTCCGCCGTTGTCCGATGTAAAAATGAAAAGAGTGTTTTTGTCAAGCTTGAGCTCCCGGAGCGTCTGGAAGATCCGTCCCACACTCCAGTCGATCTCTTCGACAGCCGCTTTGTATGGATCATCTGCCGATTTATCCATGAAAGGTTTGCTGGCGGCGTGCGGCCAGTGGACCATGGCGTGGGGCACGTACAGGAAGAAGGGCCTGTTTTTGTTTTTCTCGATGAATCTGACCGCCTCGTCCGTAAAATCGCGGGTCATTCTGGCCTGATCATTCATGTCTTTGATTTCGCCAATCACTTTCTCATCGCGCATGACCGGCAACGGCGGGAAATCCCATCTTTTATATTCCGGCCACATGTCATTGGAGTACGGAATGCCGTAGTAGGTGTCAAACCCGTGGCGTGTGGGCAAGAATTCGGGCTGATCGCCGAGGTGCCATTTGCCGATGCATCCCGTCGCATAGCCGGCTGATTGAAGGATTTTGGGCAAGGTGATCTCATCTGCGCTGATCCCGAGGCTATCGCCGGGCATCAATACGACGAACCATGATCCTTTTTCCAGGCCGACGCGCTTTGGATAGCAGCCGGTCATCAATGCGGCTCGTGATGGCGTGCAGACGGGTGCCGCCACATAGAACGAGGTCAATTTCATTCCTTCCGAAGCCATGCGGTTCAAGTGCGGTGTGCGATTTTTCTTCGACCCGAATGGTTCGATGTCCCCATAGCCCAGATCATCAATGAAAAACACAATAAAATTGGGCCTCTGTACACCGATACCCTTGCGACTGCATGAAGTGTGAAGGGGTGGAATTGAAGCGGCTGCTAAACTCAGGCCAACTTTTTTAAGAAAGTCACGACGTGCGGGATTGAAATCATTCATGTCTATCCCCTATTGCCAAAATGTATGATGTCAGAATTTTCTTTAATTTATTCAACAGCGTATCGGTCATGATCTGTATGTTATTTGGCAACAAAGTGATTTATCTAATTTGCTATGAGCATTATCTGAATAGCCACGAGCTTTAGCTTGTGGAAAAAGAATATCAAAAAAACCAAGGGTTTCAATCCCGCGTCTTTCCTGAAATCTCAAACCCATATTTTTTAATAAACAACTGATATTCTTCCGTAAATGTCTTTTTGCGATGATGTTCCTCTTGATTCTTGATATACTCTCCGACTTTATTTACTGCCGAGTGACTTATCGATACGGCAATATATTCTTCCTGCCAGCCAAATTTATTATGGATTAACTGATTTTTATTCACCCAATGCGAGGATTCTCCCTTTAACAATTGAGCCACTTTTGCCACAGATTGATCCGCCTTTAATGAAACAAGAGTGTGGAGGTGATCATCGAAACCATTGATAAAATCAATATGAATTCCTTTTTCGATTGCATTTTTTCGGATATGAGAGATCACTTTCGCACGAAGTTCTTTTTTGAGGAAAGGATAGCGATTTTTGGTTGACCAGATTAGATGAATCCAGATTTTTATATATGGCATACAATATCCTTCATTTTTCAATGATTTGGGGTTAAAACCCAGAGTTATCTAATCATTAAAGTCCACGAGATAAATCTCATGGCTATTCAGATAGATATAGTGGACTGTTTAGATAAATCTTGTGGCATCTCATTTCATTGATTTTTCCGGAACGATCACTTCATTTAATGCAATTTTAACAATGCCAAAAATCGTATACAAACGATGACGCACGTGTATCATCTTCGGTGAACACAAACCTCATCAACCCATCTGCATTTTAGAATCCAAACTATAGGATAAATCAATATGAATCCCCTTTGTCCCGATTCATGCAACCTCATCGCTCGGGACTGATGAGCGCATGAATCCATTACCGGCGATCGGTCACCGATCACCGCTCGTTTGTCCCAGATGTTTTTCGAAAAAGGTCAATAGGCTCGGAAGATGGATGACGTGTCCTCCATCGTGGGCGACCAGGGCTACGTTTTCCGGTCGATTCATGTCCGCATAGATGACCTCGATTTCTTTCAACGCTTCGCGTGCGAGCGGGACGGGAAATTGCGTGGGATCTTCCTGGAGACCGTTTTGACAGAGCAGCGCGCGGGGCGCAGTTAATGAGTAGATATCCGCAAAGTCCACGAGTTCCCTCAATCCGGGAAATTTCCAGCACATGCAGTGGTTCTGTTCCATCTGATCCATCTTGGTCAGGAACCCGGAACTCACGGTGGCCTGTATGCGTTCGTCCATGGCTCCGAGCCACATGGCCATTTCGCCGCCAAGCGACAGCCCCGCGCACCCGATCCGCGATTGGTCCACCTCGTCCAGCGATGCAAGATAGTCCGCGCACCGCATCAGATCCCAGAGCCGTTCTCCCATGAGAAGGCGGCCTTCTTCATACACCTCATGCTGACCCACGTCTGTCGAGATGGTGATATAGCCCTTCTCAGCCAGAACTGCCGCGAATCCTACGTAGTGGACCGACTCGAAATCGTATACCGAGTGACGGCTGCCACCATGACCGTGGATGCACACGACGGCCGGTAACAGGCCTTTGCGGTCTGTGGGCATCGTGAGCAGGATCTTGATGAGTCGGCCTGGTGTGGAATTGATCTCTATTTCCTGAAACAAGTACGGCTTCTTCTGAGACGAGATTACCTTGGCATCGAATGGGATAGGTTTCTTTCTGGAGATGAGGTCATCCATCTTGAGGGTCTGAAAGAGTTTCGACCGGACTTCCTTCTGCCAGGCGATCGCCTTATCGGCTTGACGGGAAGTATACTTCATGCTTCACATCGAGGTCTGAGCGACCAAAATAATGGATGGATTCAGGTTCAGCAGTATCAACAGAGTATAACTGAACTTGTTCATTCTACGCATAAGGTGTTCTCCTTTCAATTCTTTTTTAGCAAAAGCAGGAGCCTCTACGGGAGGATGATTTGATTATCGTTTACGACTTTTTATGGATGTCATCCCTTGAAGGGATAGCATCCATATGCCTTAGCATCGACCGTTATTCTCAGTGAAGCGGTGAACACATGGTGCAGCATTAGCACACCCATTTTCTGAATAACCGAGGCTATAATATATTTCGATAGTATAAACGATCATATCGAAGAAGTCAAGAAAAAAATGATACGAATTATGATGGGGCAGGATATATTCCTACCCCATCGGCGGCATCGATCCTACACCATCAGCTATAGGAGGAATGACTTGATTTTTGTCGTTTTGATGCGTATTATTTAGTCATTCGGTGAGTTGATGAACACTTTATTGCGTATTGTCTCAAACAGATTCGCGTAGAGATTTTATCGTGTCCAAGATTGCTTTCCAAAAACAACCGATGATGCGCAGGGTGGTTCTGCCGTGATTTTTTCGAAGATTGCCAAACGACGGCCGGTCGTTGCAGAACGGTCTTTAAACGGTTCAGGTTCATGCAGAATCCTCATCAACGGGGAGAAGCAGCTTACAGTCCAGTGCGGCACGTCGCTTCTATCCGCTTTGAGAGGTCAAAAGATTTTTCTGCCCTCTGCGTGCGGCGGAAGGGGACTATGTGCTTACTGCAAGTGTAAGGTCTTTCGAGGGGGCGGCGATCTGCTTCCGGCGGAGACATCGCTGCTGAGCAGCGAAGAAATCGATAAAGGTTTTCGGTTGGCCTGCCAGGTCAAGGTGACGAACGACTTGGAGATTAAAATTCCCGAAAAACTCTTCCGTATCGGGGTGTTCCGGGCCAAGGTGGATCGCATCGACGACCTGACTTACGACATCAAGTTCGTGAGGCTGCGTCTTGAGGATGGTGAGGAAATCCATTTTACGCCGGGACAGTACGTTCAACTGCAGAGCAAGCCGTATGAAGGCGTCAAGACGAGCGTGTCGCGGGCTTACTCCATTGCGTCTCCGAGTTCCGAAACGAAATCCGTCGATCTGATGATTCGCTTGGTGCCCGACGGGATCTGTACGACGTGGGTGCACAAATATCTTCAGACTGGAGAGTCGGTTACCTTCACGGGCCCGATGGGCGATTTCCGTCTGCACGAAGGGGAGGGAGAGATCGTCATGGTGGCGGGTGGCTCGGGAATGGCTCCGATGGTTTCTCTACTGAGCGAATTAATTCGATCGAAGAGCGGACGGAAGGTCACGTATTTTTTCGGCGCTGTGACGAAAAGGGATCTGTTCTATATGAATGAGATAGATATTTTTATGAAGGAGATCCCGAATTTTAAATTCGTACCGGCATTGTCCCAGCCCGCGCCTGAGGATGCATGGGAGGGCGTGACGGGTCTGATCACGGTTCCGTTGGAGAACTATTTAAAAACGATCGAGCCTTCACAGGCGCAAGGATACATGTGCGGGAGTCCGGGCATGATCAAGGCGTGCATGGGTGTATTCAACAAGAACGGTGTTTCGAGCGACAGGATATTTTTCGATCCGTTTGCGTAGACGGTCTCATCATCGAAGAGGAATTGCATGAAGCCGCAGCCCGAAGAAATTGAAATCCACAATAACTTTAAACCGGGGGGCATCACGAAGGATGGATTCTTGGGGAGCGATGCCCGCCATGTTCATGACATCGTTGGAGAAGACGGGAGGACGCTGGCGCAATTGGGCATCGACCCAGAGGCGGTTGCGGACCGGCTTCAATATTTTATTGAGGAAGGTAAAAAGGGTTTGGAGAACACAGTGGATCTGGGGGATTTTACGGTTCAGGTTCGATGGCAGCGGGGCATGCTGCCCTGTCCGTTCGGAGAAAAAGGACTTCATCATAAGCTGATCGCAACCGTCTACCATAAAAAGATGGATAGATCACTGCGGTATTCGCAGCTCAATGTTCACATGATTCGAGAACACGGATTTTTCGAGGGAAAGAGTAGTATTTTTCGTCTTGATCCGGAAGAGGTGGTCGACATTTTAGGAATATCGAGTAAGCCTGAACGGATGGGAATAGAACACGGATTAAACGGATGAAACAGATGGACACGGATTTTTCAAAGTATTAAAATAATGGATTTTATTAACATTCGCAATATCAGAGGGAGGGTCTGTTTATGATTGGTCGTCGAATCGTTCTTATGATACTCTGGTGCGTTTCGGTTGCGTTCGCGCAGGAAAAGATTCGCGGGAAGTATTCGTATACGTTCGGAGATAAAGAGAGTCTGGTTGAAGCCAGGCAGACCTGTAAGGATCTTGCAATCCGCGAAGCCATTGAGTCGTACTACGTGTTTGTCGAGTCTTCGACGGAGGTGGAAAATTTTCAGCTCAAGGAGGATATCATCGAGTCGATTTCCGCCGGATATTTGAAGCACATTACCGTTGTCGAGCAGAAGGAGGAAGGTCGGACGATTACGACCACTGTGGAGGCAGAGGTGATGCCCGATGAAGTGAAGGCGGTGGTCGAAAAATTGGTGCAGAATCAACGACAGAAGGAGGAAGATGAGGAGAAAAATCAACCTGTCGTCGCCGATACTTCACCGGCAGATGAATCGACTGGGGGAAAGAGTATTTCGTTTCTGACAGTGCTGTCCCTGTACGAGAGGAGAGAACAATCTGTTGAGGATTCATGGCGTCAGAAAAAATTCGATAGCGCTCTGACTCAGAACCAAACATTACAAAGAATTTTAGGTAGCGTACCAAAATTGTGTTGCTGATCGGTCATTTTTTTCATGGAATAATTATTTGAAATTCTTATTATTAGAATGTACATTTTTTAACGCTATAGTATGGTACCAGACTATAAAGGATTTCTACCATGGTAAAAAAGA
>JBDRSZ010000005.1:0-2341 GCA_043824415.1 bacterium
ATCAATCCTGTGTCGGACCAAAAATCAAAGAACGAATAGATCGTGTATGCCAATCCCTTCTTTTCTCGTATTTCCTGAAAAAGACGTGAGCTCATGCCTCCCCCCAAAATCGAATTGAGAACAATGAGACTGATTTTCTCAGGGGAATCGTAACTGAAGGAAGGCATTCCGGTGCAGATGTGTGACTGGCTGATAGAGGATCGAAGACTCCGGTTGAAATCCTGACCAAGTACGAATTGTTCGTACACGGAATCCGCGCCCCTATTTAAAGCATGAAAATATTTCGAAACGCAATCGACAAAGAAGTCGTGGTCGATGCAGCCCGCCGCAGCGATGATGATATTGTTTGCAGCGCAGAATTTATTGTGATACGCAGACAGGTCCGATTTTTTCATCCTTCGGATGGATTCGTAAGTGCCCAGCGTAGAAGATCCCAGCGAACGATTATTAAAAACAGTCTGCACGAACACTTCGTGAATCCGATCTTCGGGAGAATCTTCCAAATTCCGGATTTCTTCGAGGACGACTTGTTTCTCGACCCTGAGATCCTTCTCGTCAAGCACCGGATTCAAGATCACATCTGCCATGACTTCGACGGCTTCGGATACGTTATCGTCCAGAACAACAGCATAAATGCACGTGAACTCCCGGTCCGTAAACGCATTCAACGTTCCGCCCAAGGACTCAAGACTCACAGCAATCTCAAACGCAGTCCGAGATTCAGTGCCTTTGAAGAGCATATGTTCCAAAAGGTGGGAGATCCCGCAATTTCGTCGGGATTCGTTACGAGAACCGATCAGAATCCATACTCCGACTGAAACGGACCGCACACCCTCCATCTTTTCGGAAACGATGCGGATGCCGTTGTCGAGAATTGTTTTGCTGTAATTTCCGGCCGTCAAAAGACCGATACCCTTCTCATTCTTGTGTTAAGACGGCTTTTCGACTCAAGTCAAATTTTCCATCGGGAGTGACCTTCAGGAGCTTGACTTCGATTTCATCTCCTAATTTCAAATGATCTTCCACACGGTTCACGCGATGAGCAGCGATCTCCGATATATGAAGCAGTCCTTCTTTGCCCGGCATGAACTCCACGAAAGCACCAAAATTGGTAATCTTCTTCACTTTTGCTTTGTACACCTTGCCGGGTTCAGGCTTCTCAACGAGGGCCTCGATCATCGACTTGGCGATACGGCATGAAGCCTCATTCACAGATGCGATCTGAACCGTCCCGTCGTCCTCGATATTCACCTCAGCACCCGATTTCTCGATGATCTCTCTGATCATCTTTCCGCCGGGACCGATGACCAATCCGATGTTTTCAACGTCGATCAATATCGAAACGATTCGCGGCGCGTACGGTGAAAGTTCTTCTCGATGTTCCTGAATCGTTGCATCCATCGTGTCGAGGATTTTCAGTCGGGCGATCCGCGCTTTTTCGAGCGCCTCTCTCATGATCTCCGAAGAGATCCCCGTAATCTTGATGTCCATCTGGAATGCGTTGATGCCTTTCCTCGTTCCGGCCACTTTAAAGTCCATGTCTCCGAGATGATCTTCATCCCCCAAAATATCGGTGAGTATGGCGATTGTATCCCCCTCCTTGATTAAACCCATAGCCACTCCGGCGACTGCGGATTTCACGGGAATGCCGCCATCCATCAAGGAAAGCGATCCCGCACATACCGTTGCCATGGAGGAAGAACCGTTGGATTCTAAGATATCCGACACAATGCGGATCGTATACGGGAAGGACTCTTCCGAAGGAATGACAGGTTTCAGCGCACGCTCCGCCAAATTACCGTGGCCGACCTCCCTGCGGCTCGTGCCGCGAAATGGACGAACTTCACCGACGCTGAAAGGAGGAAAGTTGTAGTGAAGCGTGTAACTCTTCCACGATGAGCCCTCCAGCCTTTCAATCTTCTGTTTGTCTGCCTTGGTGCCCAAAGTGGTAACCGTAAGGCTCTGAGTCTCGCCCCGCGTGAACAGTGCGGATCCGTGAGTCCTGGGAAGCACAGAAATTTCACATGAGATATCCCGAATGTCGTCGTAACCTCTCCCGTCGATTCTCTTTTTCTTGTCTAAAATCATCCTGCGGACGATTTCCTTTTCAGTCTCTTCGAAGACCTCCATCATCGTCACTGTCTGATCAGGGTAGGATTCTTCCAGGTCCTCTGCGATGGAGAGTCGCAAATTGTCGACTCCTTCTCGACGTACCAATTTCGTCGGCAGATCCAGGACGTCGGGCAGATTCTCCATCGTGGTTTTTCTTACGCGTTCGATCAAGTCTGCATCGACTTTTGCTGGCTCTACAATCCTCTTGGCCTTTCCCACTTCCGCGACG
>JBDRSZ010000006.1:0-4608 GCA_043824415.1 bacterium
TTTTTCAACCTTCGTGATCTCAAAATCGCTGTACACGTCTCCCCGATCGTTTTTCACCTTTACGTTGCATTTCAGGCTCGGCGGAAACGTCACGTCGATGTCTCCGTTCATGCTGCTGAAGGACATCGGTTTCTCAGGATCGACCGAGGAAAGGGTCACCTTCATGCCCTCATTCAACGCATGCGCGACGACCGAGCCAGAAATATTCAGGAGCGTCACGCCGCCGTTTACGTTGTTCACCTCTAAATCCCCTACGATGTTCTCTACGAGGATATCGCCATCATTCACACAGGACAGTTTGAGCGACGCCCGCTTCGGGACTTTCACGCTCACATCCGTCGTCCTCTTCCAGAGTTCCGTGTCGATCTCGACTCGGTTGTCCCGTTCTTCCACCGTCAAGCTGGAAGAATTGACCGGAATCCGAATCATGCCTTCGGTCTTCCCCTCTCTTCTTCCCTCCGATATTTTGTGCATTCTCGTCTTTGCTTCCACGAGCACCTCCTGGCCGTCGTAACCCATCACCGTGATGCCCCCGTTGATCTGACCGATTTCTACGAAACACGGCTTCGCCGGATTGGTCAGTTTCACGGTTACCTTGTCAACAACCTCTTCCTGGGCTGCCAAATGAACGCCTGTCGCAGCCAGGGAAAGTACGGTGAATAACAGGATACGCTTTTTCATGACATGTCTCCTCGTATAATGATTCTGCTTCTTCGTTCTCAACTTTATCAACAGTCGTTTCGAAAAAAGGTTGCCTCAGTTTTTTCATTCATGCCTCAACGAATCCACCGGATTGGCCACAGCGGCTTTAATCGATTGATAACTGACAGTCATCAATGCAACCACAAGGGCAAGACCTCCGGAAAGTATAAACGGCCAGACACCTATATCAATTCTGTACGCAAAATCCTGGAGCCATTTCGCCATCATAAAATACGCGAATGGCCAGGCGATCACATTGGCGAGTACGATCCATTTGGTAAACTCCCGAGCCAGTCGAATGACGATACTCGATACCGATGCGCCGAACACCTTGCGGATACCAATGGCCAATCCGGCGACATTCAAAAAAGCATACCCCTTCTGCTTCCGGATATTCCGCACTGCGATTTTCAGATAATTCTTAAACATCATCATATCCCATGTATCTTCAAACTCATGACTTTCTTTACAGTGACTTTTTCTTCCTTCAGAACTTTCCGCACGCGTTCGATGAAGTTTCTGTCAATGCCGTGAATCCTGAACTTCGTCAGGTCTGACAAGGAAATGTTTTCAAACCCCGCTTCACGGATTTTCCGAACGAATCCGGGCGTCACCCCATGAATCCGACATCTGACAAGCGTTTCCGCTGACAAATCGTGATACCCCATCTTTTCCATCTTCTCGATATACTCCCTCGTCACGCCGTGAATGCGGAATTTCAGGATGTCCGAGAGAGACAGATCCCCAAGTCCGAAAGAGCGAGTTTCCTGTATGTAATCGCTCGTAACGCCATGAATGGAGAGCCTGAGCAGTTGTTCTTCCGATAAATCGGCGTATCCGGCCTTCTTTAAGTCTTCTACAAATTCCTTATCTAATCCGTGAATTCGAAACTTGATGAGTTTCTCAAGCGAAATATCCTCGTACCCCATCGACCGGATTTCTTCGATATAGTCAGTGGAGACGTCGTGAATGGCCAGCTTGATCAGACGGGACGTGGAAAACCCTGAAAAACCCAGTCGGCCGAGCCCATCCACATACTCTCGACTTACATCCGTCAGGCAGAGTGTCAGCATCCTCCGATCCGTCAGCTCATCAAACTCCTTGTCCTCGAGGTAGGATCGGAATGCTTCATCGGGATGAAACGTAAAACGGCCCTGACTTCTTTTACCCGTGAATCCTCCCTCAAAATCGATCGTACCGGCCTCTCGAATCACTTTAAAACGGCCACCCACTCTTTCATCAAGACCACTGAATGCATCTCTGTCAAAATGCTCCGTCCACTCCCAGTCGTTGTGTTTATTCCCCGCTTCGTAGAACGTCATCCGTATCTTGATTCGGTCTCTCAGGATCCTTCCAGACCATCTTCCTTCGATGTTTTCGGGTGTCGTCACACCATTCGAAACGAAACTCATAAGACATCCAACACTTAAAAGGATTTTTAAATAGACCGGGTGGAAACAAATTTTCTTACTCATCATCCTATCCCCTTATTAATCATTCTGTGTTTCTCCGTGTCATTCCGTGGTAAACACTACCTACTTTCTTAGAATAAACATGTCCCCGTTAAACCCGTCCAGCTTGATCTCAGGACCGCCGCTGCCCGCCCGTACGCCACAGAGATGCCCTGACTTGTAAACCCTCTTCCCGTTTTTCTCGTTCATTGTTGTCACTTTAGGCGCTAAATACGTCACTTCGAAATCCGAGAAGACCTGGCCGTTGAACGTCTTCAGATAAAAATCCGCGGAGAGCTTCGGCTGAAAATAGAGCCGGACTTCACCGTTAAGGGAACCGAAGCGACTCTCCCCCTCCGGGTTTTTCGTAAAATCCACGGTCACGTCTCCATTCACGGTGTACACATCGCCCGAACCCCCAATCTCATCCATCATGATACCGCCGTTGACGTTGTGGATTTCGTAATCCCCGTCTATTTTCGTGACACTGATCTCTCCATCGTTCACCGTGCTGATCTCAAGATGTGTTCCTACAGGCACTTTAATTTGAAAATTGAAACAGACTTCCCATCCTGAACGTTCGAATCCCCGCCAGCTCCGGGAGCGCCCGCGTCCGTTATGATCCCGAAAGGGACCATCCACATAGAGTTCGATGAGATCGTCCTCTTCGGCGATATCCAGATAAACTTCTTCTTGAGCCTCCTCCACCTTCCTGTCGGATTTCGCACGGATAATCTTCTCCGCCTTCACAACCACATCTTCGCCGTTATATCCTGTCACTTCGATAGAACCGAAAACATTGTCCACTACGAGCAGGTTTTTACCTTTCGGGTCCTTGAACCGAAAGGTCTTCTCGATCTTTTCCGTCTTTACAACATCAGCGGAAAATGCGTTCGTTGCGTGGTACATAGCCACTACAACGACGATTAAAAAGAGACTTCGTCTCATCATCCTTCTCCTTCATTAAGTCAGTTCTTCGATCCGCGTTTCCGCGTGCTGTTTTACCGTAGGATTAATTTTTTGGTCTTGAATGAGTTCTTTCAGCGCTTCGAGCGACTGCGTCTCTCGAATCTGGGCCAACAGATCGATGAGTGCGATCTGAACGAGAGGGGACGTCTGTTTGGAGAGCGACGCGATGAGCGCATCTCTGACAATCTGATGATCGGCGAATAGGAAAAGAGCGTCCACCGCTGCTAGCCGGACGTTGACGTTGGGATCCTCATTCAGCGTGGCAAGCAGGGCGGATAATAGAGATTCATCAGGTTCTTCGACCCGCGTGCTGAAGCTCACGCCGCGCAGCCGGTCGATCGATAGGGGTTGTTTCAGGAGTGACATTGAAACCATCTGCCGCATGTCCCGAACCTCATCGCGTAGCTGAGCCATTTCTCCGTTTCGTTGAGTGCCCCACTGGAATCGACTGCCCAGGACAAGACCGACGATCAGTAATGCAACCGACAGAGCGAATTGAATGGCGGGACGTTTCGGCCACCAGGCAGCGACCCACGACTCCATTCGTTTAGCCAACGAGACCTTTTCCTTCGCTCGGGCCTTCTCCGCGGGCAACATGGCATAGAAACGGCTCCGGAGAGCCGCGCTCGGCTCCTCTTCGGGAAGCCGATCCAACTCCTGCCATGCGCCATTCATCCGCTCAAAGGCGCTCTGACAGGCTGCACATTCGGACAAATGTTCTCCGATAGGCTTCCGCTTCTCCGGGTCCAGACGGCCCGTTAGATAATCAGGAAGCATCCCTTTGATTTTTTCGCATGTCATGACGACTTCTCTCCCGTTAATTTATAGTAATGATCGGTTAAATCTTTTATCGCCCGATGCACGCGGGCCTTGACTGTTCCAACTTTACATCTCATGATCTCACCGATGTCTTCATACTGCAGGTCTTCGTACCGGCTCAAGAGAAGCACTTCTCGCTTATCGTCCGAAAGCAATTCCAGCGCCTTTTGAATGAGTGCGGTCTCTGCTTCTTTTTCCATCCGTTCATGAGGATTGAGGTCCTTGTCCATCAAAGTATCGGCCTCGCTCATTTCATCAACATCAAGTCTTTTTTTCCGGTAGAAATCTATTTTCATGTTGTGTGCGATGCTGAACATCCATGTCGTAAATTTTCCTTCTGCGCGGTAGGTATGCTTGTATTTCAGCATACGGTAGAACACGTCTTGAACAAGATCTTCGCTCGTCTGCCGCTCTCCCGTCTGCCTCAGGAAAAAATTGTACAGATGCTTATGATGACGTTCGAACAGCAGCCCCAGCTTATCGACCTCCCCACCCTGTACGGCCAGCATGATCTCATGATCCGTCGACAAATCCGATCCTCTCGCGATCATTCCATTCACCTCTATGAACATCGGTTTTTCAAAAAGGTTACAAATACAGGATAGAAAAACCGACTTAAAATTACAACAATTTTCGGTAGCGTACCAAAATTGTGTTGCTGATCGGT
>JBDRSZ010000007.1:0-5077 GCA_043824415.1 bacterium
ATCAAGGATTTGCAGAAATCATGTTTCAATCATCATCTCTCCCTCGAGGGAGAGACAAAGAGAGGGTGTTTTAGTCCAATCAAAAAGACATGGTTTCTGCAAATCCTATAAATCCTCACCTGACCTCTCCTTTGGAAAAGGAGAGGGAGCGGTTGTTCATTTTTTGAAAATCGCTCTTCTGATTGGATCCTCTTATCAAAATGATCAGAATTGCCAAATGTGAGTATAATAGAATCATCACAAGGGAAGCGTTATATTGAATTGAAAGGAATACGATGCGTATAGGGGATGTTTATGCCGGCGTTGATTTGGGGGGTACGAATATCAAGAGCGGGCTGCTGACGGATGCCGGAGAAGTCATTGCGGAGAAGGCGACGGACACGGAGGCTGAGGGGGGAGTAACCCACGTTTTGGATCGGATGGCGGATCTCGTTAGTGAATTGATGGAGAGTGCGGGCAGTCAATTTCGGGTAGTGGGCGTGGGCGTCGGCGTTCCGGGTCAGGTGGACGTAAGAGTGGGAGCTGTCCGGGAGCCGCCCAATCTTCCCGGATGGATCGAGGTGAAGGTGGAGTCGGAGATGAAGAAACGGCTGGACTTGCCCATCTCTGTGGACAACGATGCCAACGCAGCCGCTCTGGGAGAGTTTGCGTACGGAGCCGGAAGGGGCGTCACTGAAATGCTGATGGTGACACTTGGAACGGGTGTCGGTGGCGGTCTGATTCTCCGAGGAGAAGTCTATAGAGGAGCCGTCGGAGCGGCGGCGGAGTTCGGGCACGTCATCGTTCAGCGTTATGGCTGGGTGTGCGGATGCGGCAGGAAGGGCTGCGTTGAGGCGTATGTGGGCACGCGGGGAATCCTTCGATTTGTTGAGGAAAAGCTGCGCTCGGGTCGGGAATCGTTATTGAAGGACGTCGAACCGGAAGGAATGACGCCGAAAGTTATTTTTAAAGCAGCCTCAAGGGGTGACGAGGTCGCTGTAGAAGTATTCCGTGAAGTCGGCGAATACTTGGGCGTGGGATTGGGCAGCGTGGCCAACCTTCTGAATATCGAAAGAGTGGTGATTGGCGGTGGCGTGGCCAAGGCCGGCGAGTTCATCTTCGGTCCTACAAGGAGGAGTCTTGCCGAAACAGCCTTGGCTGTTTCGAGGGATGTAATCGATGTTGTTCCTGCGGCTTTGGGGGAACGGGCGGGTTTTATCGGAGCTGCGCGACTGGCCATATTAAAGAGTAAAGAGTAAGTGAAGATGGTAAGCATGAGTTAATGGAAAAATAAAAATGTAAAAAGTAAAATGACAATGTAAAATGTAAAAGTAATTGTAATAAAATGTTTTTTGCATCCACAGTTTGATGTGCTTGCTATGTGTACATGATCATTTTGAATTGTGATCTGTCATTTTCTTGTTTGATTTTTGCATTTTAATTTTATTGACTTGGATACATTATAGAGCGGACTTCGATAGTATAGAATGACACTCAAACGCCTCGACATCCGTTTTCTTCCTTTTTTTATCTTCCTATTTTCGGTAAACCTATTGTTTGGTCAGGAAAAAAAGGCCGTTTCTTCGGATACCACGCACGTTTCGGGGGCGAGTCGAAAGAGCGATTTGGAAGGGCCGATTACATACGAGGCACAAATCATCGACAATCTAATGACCGAACGAAAGACGGTATTGACGGGACGGGCCAAGGTCGCATACATGGAAATGACACTGACGGCAGCGAAAATCACTTTGGATTGGGACAATGATATGATGACCGCCGAAGGTGTCCTGGATTCGGTCTGGGTAAAAGCAGAAGACGGGGATTCCGTGAGGGCGGTTCGGCTGACGGGTATTCCGGAGTTCTCGGAGGCGGGAGATGTCCTGCGCGGGGAGATGATGGTTTTCAATTTCAGGACGCGGAAAGGGCGCGTGCTCAAGGGACGGACGAATTTCGAGGACGGTTTTTATTCGGGCGGAGCCTTAAAAATGGTGAAGCCAAAATCGTTCAACGTCGCAAACGCTGTGTTTACGACTTGCGACAAGGAGGACGAACCGCATTTTCATTTCCGGGCGCAGAAAATGAAGATAGACGTGGACAGCAAAGTGATTGCCAAGCCCATCGTGATGTATATCGGCCACATTCCGGTGGCGGCCCTGCCCTTTATCTATTTCCCCATCCGGAAAGGGAGACACTCGGGCATCCTCATCCCGCGGTATGGGGAGAGCACGTGGGAGGGGCGGTATCTTCGAGGTTTGGGATACTACTGGGCGGCCAGTGATTACTGGGACGCCCAGGGGACGGTCGATTATTTCGAGAAGAGCGGATTCCTTTTTCGGGGGGATTTTCGTTACGCTGTCCGGTACAATATGCAGGGTTCGATATCCGGCTCTTGGACGCGGAAGGACTTCGCCATAAACAACGTGAAGGAAAGACGCTGGGACTTGGCGGTAAGACATTCTCAGACGATCTCACCGACGATGGATTTCACTGTCAGCGGCCAGTTCATCAGTTCGGGGAATTTTTACAGGGATGTGAGCGCCAACCGGGAGCAGCGCCTTCAGCAGGAAATGCGGTCGAACGCCACGCTGACGAAAAGGTTCGGCGGATCGAAGAGCATGACGATCAACCTGAACCAGACGCGGAATTTAGAGACGGGAGAGATCAACGAGACGATGCCGACAATATACTTTAGAGGAGGGCAGTCCGCGATCATTCCGAAGCCGAAGGCGAAGAAGGGCGAGGTCGTGGAAACACGGTGGTACTATTCCATTTACGCTTCGTACAGTTCACAGCTTCTGTCTCAGAGGAGCAAACGGTTGAATGCGGCGGATTCTTCGTTTGCCGTGGACAGCAAGAGAGGGTGGGATCATTCCATGCGGTTTTCGAGTCCTCAAAAACTTTTCGTGTGGCTCACGCTGAATCCGAGCATGAACTACAGGGAGAGCTGGTTCACCAAGCGGAAGGAGTATTTTTTCAATCCTGAGACGGGCGCTGTCGAGAGTTCTGATCAAAGTGGATTTTTCGCTCGGAGGACGTTCGACGTGGCTGCTTCGTTCGGGACGAAGATCTACGGAATCTTCCAGCCGCGTTTTTTAAAAGATGTGGCCGTGCGGCATGTAGCCACGCCCAGCCTCAGTCTGACGTACCAGCCGGATTTCTCACAGGAGAGGTACGGATACTATCAGACCGCGTACGACACGGCTGGCGGAGCCCATACATACGACCGGTATTCCGGGAGTCTTTTCGGGTCGACACTCAGCGGGGGGAGAAAGGCGTTGAATTTCAGTCTTCACAACCTTTTTCAGATGAAGATGGGTGAAGGGGAGAAAGCGAAGAAGTTCGATCTTTTCTCGTGGAGCTTGTCCTCCGCGTACAATTGGAAGGCCGAGCATCATCGACTGAGCGACCTGTCCTCGTCCCTGCGGGCGAACCCGACGAACAACGTGAGTTTTGACCTTCACTCGACCTACTCTTTCTACGAAGTGGATGAGAGCGGGAATACGATAGATCGGGTATACGTCGACGAAATCAGCCTGAAAAGCTGGAAATGCCTTTTCGGAGAGCAATGGTTGAGGATGACGAATTTGAGTATGAACCTCAACTTTCGATTGAAGGGTAAGGCGGGTGTCGGCACGGGTGGGGGAGGTCTGCCGGATACCGGAAGCGGGTTGATGGGGGAAGAGGGTATCCCGAATCAGCCGATGGACCGACTCGAAATGGATGAAAGCGTCACGGGATTCAATATCCCATGGAATTTGTCGGCCACGCTAAGCTATTCAGAATCTCGGTACAATCCGAACAATCCCACGAAGACATTTTGGATGAGGACCAACCTCGATTTTAATCTGACCAAGCACTGGAAGATTTCCTACCGGGCGCAGTTCGATCTCAAGGAGAAGAAAGCTGTAAGCCAGGATTTTGTGTTTTATCGCGACCTTCACTGCTGGGAAGCCCGCATCGTGTGGACGCCGACGGGATATAACAAACGGTTCTACTTTAAGATTAATGTCAAATCACCCATGCTTCAGGATATCAAGTTGGAGAAGGGCAGCGGCACGAGAGGATTTTCGGGGACGTCGCTGCAAGGCATGTGGTGAAAGCGTTTGGAAAATTTAATGATTGTTTGTAATTTCATAGGTGATGAAAACCAAGAAATTGATAGACAGGAAACAAAAACTGCGTGTTGCCCTGCTGTTCGGGGGGAAATCGACGGAGCATGAAGTCTCTCTGACTTCGGCCATCAGCATCCTGAATCATATCGATAAAGAGAAGTACGACGTTCTTCCCATAAAGATCTCCAAGGATGGACACTGGCTGGCGCTGCCGGATGCGGAGTCTCTCAATTCATACAAGGCATTGGAAACGGGAAACGGCCCTCTCGTCGTCGTGGGCGATCCCGATTCGAAGGGACTTATCCGAATCGAAAAAGGAGTGGAACACGCTTCGAATTCGATTCAGGCTGAGCACGTGGATGTTGTTTTCCCGCTCCTCCACGGTACGTTCGGAGAGGACGGCACTGTCCAGGGATTGCTCAGACTGGCGGAGATTCCATGCGTGGGCGCCGGCGTTTTGGCTTCCTCCGTCTGCATGGATAAAATCGTGATGAAACAGATGTTCTTCCAGAACGACCTTGCGAGTCCCGATTTCATGTGGTTCTTGAGGAAGGATTGGGAATCCAAACAGGAGTTTGTTCTGAAGGGCGTGCGGGAGGAAATCGGTTTTCCGTGCTTCGTCAAGCCGGCCAACACAGGATCGAGCGTGGGGATCGTGAAAGTGCACGGCGAGGAAGAGCTTCTCCCAGCCGTCGATGAGGCGGCCAAGTATGATCGAAAGCTTTTGGTCGAGAAGGCCCTGGATGCGAGGGAGCTGGAGTGCGGCGTTTTGGGGAACGACGATCCCGAAGCGTCGATCGTGGGTGAGGTCATCCCATGCAACGAATTCTACGATTATGAAGCCAAGTATATTTCAAACGGAAGCCGGACAGTCATTCCCGCGGAAATTTCCGAGTCGGTCTCTGAAGAGGTGCGGCGAATGGCAGTCGCTGCATTCAAGGCCGTGGATTGTGCGGGCATGGCGCGCGTCGATTTTTTCTTGG
>JBDRSZ010000008.1:0-6888 GCA_043824415.1 bacterium
AGCAGTCATTACAATTGATTTCTTCGATATAGCAAAAGCTTTGATTCGCGGATGCTCAAATGCTAAAGTCATATCCCCTGTGCTAACCATTCTATCAGAGAGTGTTATGACTTTTTTTCCGTTCTCACATATTGAGCCGATTAATTGTGTCATAGTTCTGTCTCTGCTCTTTTATGATGACTAAACATTTTAGGGATTGGAATTATAATTCCGAACCACCTACTATACTCCCAGCATCCGCTTCACGCGTCTCTCTTGAGTCGGAGATACAAGGTCGCTTTTTCGGAGATGCCGCTTCCGTTTTGTTGTTTTTTTCGTGAGGATATGACTGGCGTATGCCTTTTTACGCTTGATTTTCTTTTTACCAGTCAAGTGAAAACGTTTTGCTGCTGATTTTTTCGTGCGAATTTTTGGCATGAAGTACTGCTCCTTCTATTTATGGACAAAATTTGCGACGATAGCCCGGCCTTCTTTGATGGGCGACTTCTCCATACGGGCGATATCCTCCAATTCCTGTTGAACCCTCTGGAGAATGGCATCGCCGAGTTCGGGATGGACGAGCTGTCTGCCTCGGAAGAGAACCCGAATTCGGAGATGATGTCCCGCTTCGATGAATTTACGCGCATGCTTCATCTTAAATTCGATATCGTGTTCGTCAATAGTCGGTCGGAGTCGAATTTCCTTGACGTGAATGACGTGCTGTTTTTTCTTACTCTCCTTCTCTTTCTTGCTCAACTGGTACCGGTATTTCCCGTAGTCCATGACACGACAAACAGGAGGCGTCGCATTGGGAGCGATTTCAACAAGATCGAGATTGTGACTTTCTGCGATTTCAAGAGCTTTGGATGTTTCAATGATTCCGACCTGCCCCCCATCAGGATCGATCAATCGCACCTGACGGGCACGGATCTTTTCGTTCAAACGAATGTCATCCTTCTTGATAGCCGATCCTCCTTTTTATCTCATCCTGTATTTGTGTGACGAAATCCTGAAGGGATTTTGATCCCAAATCTCCTTTTTTTCGCTTCCTGACCGATACGGTGCGCTCATCGATTTCCCTATCGCCGACGATGCACATGTACGGTATTTTTTTCGTCTCCGCTTCCCGGATTTTATACCCCATTTTCTCGTTGCGATCGTCGATTTTACAGCGGATTTGCGCTTCAGTTAAGATCTGAAAAATCTCTTGGGCATAATCGTGGTGCTTCTCGCTGATGGGGAGAACAGCGCATTGAACCGGAGCCAACCAGACTGGAAACGCTCCGCCCACGTGTTCGATGAGGATTCCGATGAAGCGCTCCACGGAGCCTAAGATGGCCCGATGAATCATCACAGGTCTGTGCTTTTCGCCGTCCGATCCGACATACTCAAGGTCGAATCTTTCTGGCATGGAGAAATCGACCTGAATCGTTCCACACTGCCACAAACGCCCCAAGGAATCCTCGATATGGTAGTCAATCTTCGGGCCGTAAAACGCTCCCTCTCCAGGATTGACTTGGTATATGGCCTTTTTCCGTTCGAGTGCGTTCATCAAAGCTTTTTCAGCTTTTTCCCACATTGCAGCCGTTCCGATGGATTGATTGGGCCGCGTGGAAAGTTCAAGTAGAAATCGATTAAACCCGAACGTATGGTATACTTCCTCCACGAGATCGATGAGCTTGATGATTTCGTCTTCCATCTGCTCAGGAGTACAGAAAACGTGTGCATCGTCCTGCGTAAACTGGCGAACGCGGAAGAGTCCGTGAAGGACGCCCGATTTCTCGTGCCTGTGCACCAAGCCCATTTCGGATAACTTTAAAGGCAGGTCTCTGTACGAATGGGGGGCATTTTTGTACACGAGGAGTGCGCCCGGACAGTTCATGGGTTTGACTGCGTAAGCTTGATCATCGATGGACGTGAAATACATATTATTCTTGTAATTGTCCCAATGTCCGCTTCGATGCCACAATTCTTCGCTTAAAATGAGGGGAGTCTTGATTTCCGAATACCCGTGTCGAATCAAAGTTTCGCGCATGTACTGAGAAGCTTCATGATGCACAATCATGCCGTTGGGATGCCAGAACGGGAACCCTGGACCTTCCGGCTGAAAGCTGAATAGGTCTAGCTCTTTCGCCAACCGGCGATGATCTCTTTTCTGCGCCTCTTCGATGGCTTTGAGATGGTCGTCGAGAAGCTTTGCAGTACAAAATGCAATGCCGTAAATCCGCTGCATCACTGGATTGCGTTCATCGCCGTGCCAGTATGCGCCAGCCACGCTCAACAGCTTAAAATGTGAAATGAATCCGGTAGAGGGAACGTGCGGTCCGCGGCAGAGATCGATAAAATCACCGTTTTCGTAGACTGTAACTTGTTCATCCGGCAACGCCTGGATGAGTTCACACTTAAAGCGTTCGCCTTTTTCCTGGAATAAAGCTAAGGCTTCATCTTTGGAGAGGATTATACGGATGAAAGGCTGGTCGGATTCTACGATTTCATTTATCTTCTTCTCGATCGCTGGAAAATCATCGATGCTGAGCGTCGAATCCAGATGGAAATCGTAGTAAAACCCGTTCGCGATGGAAGGTCCGATGCCAAGGAGCGCTTCCGGATGAAGCATCTTCACCGCTTGCGCCATGACGTGGGAAGCGCTATGCCAAAAAACCGGTAGCCCTTCCGCATCATTGCAGGTCAACACATGGAGGGTGGTATCGTCTTGGAGAATTTCAATCAGATCGGTTACTCGGCCGTCCAACTTTGCCGCTACAATACGGTTATCCGACTTAAAATTGAATGCTTTTATTGCCTCGGCAAGTGTGATACCTCGATCAAAACTCCTCGTTTTTCCATCGCCAGTTGTAACTGTAATTTGATTCAAGTACGAATAAATTTCCTTATATTCTTTTTAAACCGAAGAAAATAAAAAAAATTTGTGGGCGATACTGGACTTGAACCAGTGACCTCTTGCATGTCAAGCAAGCACTCTAGCCACCTGAGCTAATCGCCCCAAATTGCCTTAAAATGTAACATCATTTTTACTAAAAGTCAAGAAAATTTTAGGAGATACAACGACTGTAATTCATACGATTCTGTCTTCTAACCGGTAATAATGGCATTGCGGATTAATGTGCGGGCTTCGAAAGTATTCATGTCCTATTCGAACGGAGTTCCTTGCAAGAATGTTGTCCATTTTTAACGAGAAGTCTCGAATTGTTCTTCCTTCAACGCTTCCAAACGATCGACGATGTATCCCGTTTCTCCCCTCCCGTCACTGCGGTTTTCCACCAAATCCACGACCATTTCCATGGCCAGCGTGATTGAATCAAGTATCTGTGGAGTCAGTTGGAGCTCTCTCGATTGTGCGCACGTTAAAATCTTGTCCACAGATGAAAGAAGCTGACTTATTTCGTCGAAACCGAACATCTGAGCAGAGGCATAGAGGAGCCTACAGGCTTGTTTCGCATCCAAAAGAGCCCTTCGATTCTCTTGATTTTCCTTCAGCAGGACGAGTGCGCGTTCGAATCGCTTCATATCTCCGGTCGCTTCTTCCTCAAAAAGTCTGTAGAATATCATCGTCGTGTGTGTGATGGGTTTAACAGGTTTTGTCTGAGTCGTCACTTCAGAACCGGCGGCAAGGATGGATTCCTTGATATCAAAGATGGTGTTTCCGTTCTCGGTAACCGCTCCGGCCTTCTCAATGCTTCCTTTCATTTCTTTTGCGCTTTCTCGAATCTCTGAACCGATGATGCCTGCAGCTTTATACCTTATTACGGTATCTTTTTCCTTCAATCCGCTCAAGATGATCATGACACGTATTTTTTGCTTAAGATGATTTTCAATCGTCGCCCCCCAAATGATGCGTGCATTTGGGTCCAGTTTTATGACAATCGCTCGAATGATCGAACGGGCTTGTTTCAATGTCATGTCCGGACCTCCGACGATATGGATAAGCACGCTTTGCGCCCCGGAGATATCTGTATCCATCATGGGATGCATGATGGCCTTTCGGACAGCCTCTTCCTCACGATTTTCCGAACTACTCTCTCCCAAACCGATGTACGTATTGGGTCCGTCTCGCAAGACCATGCTCACATCTGCGAAGTCGAGATTGATCAAACCTTTTTTCAGAATCAAATATGAAAGACCGACCAGAGCGTTGATGAGAATTTCATCCCCAGCCCTGAACGCTTCCGCCAGTGGAAGATGAGGATACAATTCAATCAATTTATCATTTTGAAGAATAACAATGGTATCGACTGTTTTACGTAATTTTTTCAGCCCGATTTGTGCATTTTCCCATCGTATGATACCCTCTTCGGAAAAAGGCATCGTGACGAACGCAACGGATAATATCCCTTTTTCTTTGGCGATTGAACCGATGACCGGCAAAGAACCGGTGCCCGTTCCTCCACCAAGGCCACAAGTCAAGAAAAGCATGTCCGAGCCTTCGAGAGCGTTTGACAGGGCTTCCCTACTTTCTTCGGCCGCGCTCTCCCCTATCATCGGATCGCCACCCGCGCCCAAACCGCCCGTGAGATTCTTTCCGATGAGGATTTTCTTGTCGGCATGCGTCTCCAATAAATTCTGAGCGTCCGTATTCACCGCAATGGCTTCGACTTCCTTGGCGTTCCTCTTCATCAGGTGGTGGATGGTGTTGTTGCCCGCACCTCCCGCACCGATGACTCGAATAACAGTATGATAAGGGTCTATTCTGTTTAAATTCATATCATTTTCCATGAGAGCTTCTCTTACAGCAGAGTTAGGATCCGGTCAACATTTTTCTAAACATTACGGATTGATATTCAAGTATTCATATATGAGATCACGGAGATCACACATCTCAAAGGGCTTCTCGATATATCCCATCCTGCCCATTTTATCGAGTTCTCTTTTGACTTCCACACAACCGTATGCAGTCATTACAATGACTTGTGTGTAAGGATGATGGCTCCTCACTTCATCAACAAGTTGAATCCCACTGATTCCTGGCATTCGAAGATCGGTAACGATCAAATCTACCTGATAATTTGAAAGCATGTCGAGGGCCCTGTTCCCAGAGTTGGCACAGATAATTTCCAGATGATTTTTATCTTTTATGAGCCTTTTCGATATGCTCCACGTCAGATCCTCTTCATCGTCAACGATGAGCACTCTTTTTTTCTCTGCATCCATCATACGAACTGCCCGTGCTAAAAACATAGATATTTTGGCAAATACTGTACCAGAGATGTCACAACCTCGACACGAGCAACACATCATTTCAAGGACACATGTAGTATACTGATATAATAACAGTTAGATTGAAGTTGTTTTAAGCGCCCGCTTTGGGAAAACAAAGCTGAACGCTCACCATACGAAGTTTTACTACAGAGTGGTCAAAATTAGAGCAGCTTATTCGGATATCTTATAACTCTTTAACTTTTCTCTAAGCGTCGAGCGAGATATGTCTAATATACGAGAAGCTTGCGATTTGTTGCCGTTCACCAACTTCAGCACTTCGAGGATGTGATGTTTTTCCATTTCCTGCAGAGAAATCTTGCCCAGAGAGACTTTCGGTTGTACCACTGTTTCGCTGCCCTTGTGCAATTCCAACGGGAGGTGTTCCGGCAAGAGGGTATCCGATTGACATAGAATAACGCCCCTTTCAATAACATTTTTCAGTTCTCGGACATTGCCGGGCCAGGCATAGGACAAAAGAAGCTCTTCCGTCTTGGCATCAAATTTTTGTATATGTCGATTGAATTCTTTGTTGTATTCCTGTAAGAAAATGTTCGACAATAGAAGGATGTCTTCCCTGCGGTCTCTCAGAGGTGGAAGCATAATTTCCATGACTTTCAATCGATAGTACAGATCGTCCCGGAACTCCTTTTGTCCGACGAGTGCGGCCAGGTTCGTGTTCGTGGCTGCGATGACCCGTACGTCAATGGTGATGTCCGTCACTCCCCCGATGCGTCTGAACATCTGTGATTCGATCACTCGGAGTATTTTTGGCTGCAGGCTGAGTTTCATACTTGAAATTTCGTCCAAGAAAATCGTTCCGCCGTTGGCCATCTCGAAGAGGCCTTTCTTCATCGTTTTGGCATCCGTGAACGCGCCCTTCTCGTGTCCGAAGAGTTCGCTTTCGATCAGGTTATCGGGTATCGCGCTGCAATTGAGTTTGATGAAGGGCTGGTTCGCCCGATAGCTGGAATAATGAATAGCGTTGGCGACGAGCTCTTTTCCCGTTCCGCTGTCGCCTTGGATGAGAACAGAAGTTTTGGGAGTCTCGGCAACGATATGGATGAGGTCGCGGACTTCTTTGATTATAATACTCTCACCGAATATGGCATCGTTGGGATATTGAATTTTGTGTTCACGCCTCAGCCTGGTCACTTCCCTTCGCAGCTGATGTGTTTCAAGGGCTTTCTTCACGACCAGCTTCAATTCTTCGAGTTCGAAAGGCTTCAGCAGATAATGTTCTGCGCCTTTCTTCATCGCCTCGATGGCGGGCTCGACATCCGTCGAAGCCGTCATCATAAATACCAGGATGTCCGGATCTTTTTCTTTAAGCTGGATGAGGACATCTATTCCCCCCATCTTCGGCAGCTTGAGGTCGAGTAGGACAAGGTCGATAAGCTCCTTCTGAAAGATGGCGAGTCCTTCCTCACCCGTCATACAGACAAAAACCTGGCATCCTTCTTTCTTCAACACCTTTGTGAGCGTGAACGATAAATCCTCGTTGTCTTCGATGATCAATATTCTGACATTTTTCATTCAGAGACTCCCATTGGCAGGGTAATGGAGAATGAAGATCCCTGGCCGACTTGACTTTTCACAATAATATCACCATGATGCTCTTTGATAATGCGGTATACGATAGAAAGCCCCAATCCGAGTCCGGTGGATTTCGTCGTAAAAAACGGATCGAATATC
>JBDRSZ010000009.1:0-5652 GCA_043824415.1 bacterium
AACCTTCCCCCCGCTTTTTATACCCCCTTGAGGGGGGAATCAAAGGGGGGGGGTTCATTTCCCCCCTTGAGGGGGGAATTCAAGGGGGGTGTCTTTGGTATTGTTTTTTGTCCTATCTCTTGGTGTGTTTGTCATTCCTGCAATATTCAAGCAGGAATCCAGGTGGTGTGGCGGTATGATTATCATCGTCCCCCTGGATACCCGATGAGATCCCCGATCAAGTCGGGGACAAGTTTCGGGCATGACACCCCTTCCAATTTCGTTTTTCCGATATTTGCCGAATTTTAATGAATAACACGGCTCATCCCTTCATCCACAATTTCTCCCGCACGCCATCCATCACAAAATACACGCACGGAATGACGATCAGCGTCATGAGCGTCGACGTGAAGAGCCCGCCGATCACAGCCAGCGCCATGGGTGAGCGGAGAGCAGCTCCTTCACCGAAACCGAAGGTCAGGGGCAAGAGCGCTAAGATCGTCGTCAAGCTGGTCATGATAATAGGCCGGATTCTCCGCTGTCCGGCCTCGATGATGGCATCCCGGCGCGGAAGCCCCTCCCTCTTGAGCTGATTAATGGCATCGACAAGGATAATAGAATCGTTTACAGCTATTCCGGCCAGCATGATCATACCGATATAGGCCATGATATTCAGCGATTTCCCCAACAGCAGAAAGATAAAAACAGCGCCCACGCCCGCGAGCGGAATCGTCAGCAGAATCGTGAATGGATGAAGGAGCGATTCGAACTGGGATGCCAGGACCATATACACCAAAACAATGGAGAGGAGGAGGGCGAACGTCAAACTGCGGAACGACTCTTTTCGCTTCTGCTCTTCTCCCGTAATCCGGGCCTGATAATCTGGAGGAAAATCCACCTTCTCAATTTCTTTCTCGATTTGTCGAACCACACGGTCGAACGGCTTACCCCCTTGAAGTTGGGCCATCACTTTTCCCATCCGAGTCTGATTCCTGCGGAGGATTTCCTTCGGCGCCTGCACCATTCGTATGTTGGCGATCTCGTCTATCCGGATAGTTTCATTTCCAATTCTCAGCGTCAGATCCTCAAACGCATTCATGCTCACATCCGGAAGACGCACGGTGATGTCTTTCATCTCCCCCTCGTGCTCCCACTGGCCGCTCTCCTTGCCCATCAGCTGATCCTGAATCTGAGAGCTGATCGTCTCGACGCCGATGCCCCTCAATCCAGCCCGAAGACGGTCGACGACCACTTCGACCTCCGGCATGCCCGCTTCGAAACTCGTCTCAACATTGAACAGGTCCGTCATGCCAGCCATTTTCTGCTTGATCTGTTCCGTCAGACCTTCAATCACATCCAGTGCTTCGCCCTTGATCTCCACCACGATGGGAGCCTCATCCGTCCCCAGTGCGGATTGCAGGGCCGTTTCTTCACGGTTGAACTGCACCTCCAAATCCGGTATCCTGGCCAAGGCTGCATCCAAAGAAGCGATGATGGTGTTGACATCCCGGCGTCGTTCCTTCCGGAGGATGATTCTCAGAACGGCGTGGTTTTCATCCTCAAAAACGCTTTCCTCTTTCCCGCCCAAAACCGAAGACGGTCCGACATGACTGTATATCGTCCGCACTTCATCGATCAAAATCTCCCGCGCAACACTCTCCACGTTGTCCACGACCTGCTCCGTGCGCATGAGCTCCGTCCCCTCCGGCAGCGTCAGCTCGACCGTGAATACATCGGAATCGGTCTTGGGGATGAACTCGCTCCCCAACACAGGAATAAGCAGGATGGCCGCCCCGACCAAAACGCACGCGCCGAGCAGAATCCACCACCTTTTCTCCAATATCTTCGATAGGAACGAAGCGTATCCCTTAAACCGAATCGATCTCGGCTGAACAAAAGACTGTGTCTTCTTTAAAAACCGGCTGCTGAGCATCGGAATGACGAAGACGGCCACAACAAGGGAGGAAAGTAGCGAGAACGCCACAGTCCAGGCCTGATCCTTGAACAACTCTCCGGAAACGCCGTGCAGATACACAATCGGAAGGAAGACGACAATCGTCGTGATCGTCGATGCCGTGATGGCGCCCCCGACCTGAGCCGTCCCCTGTACGGCCGCTTCCTTCAAGGGCAATCCCGATTCGATATTCCGAAAAATATTCTCCATCACGACGATGGCATTGTCCACGAGCATTCCCGCACCTAAAGCCAGACCCCCCAGCGTCATGATGTTGAGGGTCAATCCGTTGAAATACATCAGGTTGAACGTGGCCACGACGGAAATCGGAATCGCCGCGCTGATGATGGCCGTCACTCCAACCCGTCTGAGAAACAGATACAGGACGAACACCGCCAGTAGAATGCCGATGAGCGCCGTCTGTTTCACTTCATCGATCGCTTTGTCGATGAACTCTCCCTGATTCTGGATGATGGCGAACTCATACCCTGGCAGCGCCTTTTTAATCCCCTCCAACGCATTCATCAAGTCATTCACGGCCCGCACCGTGTTGAACTTCGTCTCCTTGTAGATCGCGAGACCGATGCACCGTTTCCGGTCGATCCGCACGATATTCTCCGGTTTCTTATTCCGGAAGGAAACCTGTGCCACGTCCTTCAGATAGACAGGCACCGTCATCGACGCCGAGATACTCTGCGTTTCGGACGTTCCGGTATCGGGTGCCTTCGTCGAAACGATGAGATTCTCGATATCCTCCAGCGACTGGAAAACGCCCACGCCCTTGATGACATACTGCACGCCCATCTCCACGATCGAACCGCCCGACACATTCCGGTTGTAGTTCCGGATCTGGTTTGCGATATCGTCGGGCGTCAAACGATGTGCTTCCAACAGGTAGGGGTCCGTCTGGATGACGACCTCATTCACCTCCTGCCCGGACAGCTCCACATCCGCGATGCCCTCTAAGCGAATCAGCTCGTTCCGAATGTAGTTCTCCGCGACCTTGCGCAGTTCGTTCATGTCATCAATCTGAGGATGGGACAGACCCACGAGCATGACCGGCGTGGCGTTGGGATCGTGCTGCGTGATCGTCAGTTCGTCGATCTCCGAATTCTGACCGAAGCTCGTCAACGTCTTCTGGAGATCCAAGAACGCCTCGTCCATGTCCGTGTCCCACGCGTATTCCACCGTGATCTGCGCCGATCCCACTCGTGAAATGGAAGACACCTGGACGACCTTTCTCTGACGGATGGCCAGAGATTCGATGCTGTCTACGAACTGCTTTTCAATTTCCTCGGGCGGCCGCTCCCCCGATTTCAATTCCACGAAGATCCTCGGGTTGTTCAAATCGGGGAAAAGGTCGATCCCCAATTTCTGGAAGGAAATATATCCGAGTAAAAGAACGGCCAGGACGAACATCAAGACCGTGATCGGATAATTCACGGAAAATTCAGTAATCTTTTTCATCGACCCTTCTTCTTCATCTACTAATACTTTGATAAAATTTACTTTTCAATTTCTTTCAAGATGAAAATATACCCTGGGGATGAGAGGCTCACCTTTTTACTGCCATCGTCAGTCGTCCTTTGAACGAATCCCTCAAAGGGGTGGGCTTGATCCGGCAACCGCCGGATCGCACGGGATGGGTTGCGGTGGACACCACTCCAGTATAAACAATAGATCATACGGCTTCACCGGCTTGTAAAAAGGCGATTTCTTTTGTCTTCAATATTCACAAAATCGGATAACTTGATCCCGTATTCGGGAGTACTTTTCTTTCTAAAAGAAAAGTACATCTCTTTTAGTTCCAAAGGTATCATCCAATATCTTCAATTATTGCCATTTTGAGACTCTTTTTATTCTCTCGACCTCTTGTAACTGATCGACAGTCCGCCGCCGCTGTGATCGACCGTCGTCTCCAGATCGGGCAAGTCTTTGATATAATCGTAAAACTCTCCAGTACCCCCTCTCCTCCATCCTCCTCGCGCCGAAACATTGTGCGCAGTGAAACAGCCGCCGACTTTAAGCTTCGGATATACATCGATGAAATAATTTTTATACCATCCCTTGTCCGCATCGCAAAAAACAAAATCGAACGGACCCTTCAATTCCTTGACCAATTCATGCGCATCCGCAAGCCTCGCGTCGATATACTCGGAGAGTCCGGCTTCTTTAAAGTTCGCCACCGCCTCTTTATACCGGCCTTCGTCGATCTCGATGGTGATGAGTTTTCCGCCCGTCTTGCTCAGCGCCCAGGCAATCCAGATACCCGAATGTCCCGTAGAAGTGCCTATCTCCAAAGCCTTTTTATATCCGTTCTTCACGATGATATCGTACAGTATCTTGCCGTCTGATGCCGGAACATTCATGTCCCTCCATCCGTATCGATTTTTCTGAAGGAAAGATTCGACCCTCGCGTCCAAGTCTGGATTCTCTCGAAGCTCCTGGGATAAAACAGGATCAACGACAATACACGCCCACACGATGGTTCCAATCAACATCAGACAAGTGCGTATGAAAATTTTCATGCTCGCCTCCTGCTCCAATCCGATTAACGGATGATTTTCACCTGCGAACGATCCCTCAGCGTCTCGAATCCCTTCACGACCAGACGGTCATTCACCTGCAACCCGCTCGTCACCTCAACCTCTTTTGGATTCTCTAATCCCGTGGTAATCACCCGTTCCTGCGCCGCTCCTCTCTGAACGACGAAAACCGTCCTCCCTCGCTGCTTCGAAAGAATGACATCCTTCGGGATGACGAGCGCGCTGTCCTCCCGGGCCACGACGAGTTCTGTTTTCACGAACATCCCCGGCCGCATCAGCCATTCCGGATTTTCAACGGTGAGAGAGGCTTTGAACGTACGCGTGTCCGGATCGATGGCAGGGGACACCTGCGCGATACTGCCTTTCAGAGTATCTTCCTTTAAAGTATAATTCATCACACGAACAGGCTGGCCCACCTTGATGCGATCCAGCTCCTTGCCCGGCAGGTTTACTTCCATATACAGATTGCCGTAGTTCATGATTTTCACCATCTCCTGATTGCTGGCCACCCTCGTCCCCTCCGTGTAGTACGGCAAATTGACAATCACGCCGTAGAAAGGCGATGCGATCTTCATCTTTACCAGTTGAACGAGAGCATTCTCATAACTATATCTCGCATTCACGTAGGCCAGCTCTGCGTTTTTTAACTCGCGGAATGTCACGCCGCCCTTCTCGTACAGGGATTGCTGTTTCTCAAACTCGTTCTTCGAGATTTCCAAATTGAGCTGCTGCGACTCCAGCTTGACGTTATTCTCAAACTCCTCATCCTCCAGACGGATGATTTCCTGACCCTTATTCACAAAATCCCCCAGCGTGAATTTGCGCCCGGCCTTGGGATTTTCGAGAATCCGGTAATACCCTGAAATTTCCGATTTCAGAACAGTCTCCTGCATCGAATAAACCGTTCCCGTGGCGACGATGAATTCTTCGATCGCTTTTTTCTTCACTTCCTCCACGGACACAGGAATGGAAATTTCTGTTTCGACATCAGAATCCCGACCCCCGCATCCTATCAACAAAAGAATACCCATCAGCCATAATAATCGTCGTTTCACTGTTCACTCCTGCAATCTAAGATCTACATTAACAAGACCGAAAATCCATCTACAATCACAAAAAAAAGTGAGTTACTTTGACCACTTTCACAACGCCTTTGTGCCGCGATCCCTCCCG
>JBDRSZ010000010.1:0-14728 GCA_043824415.1 bacterium
TTCACGGGCTGCACACTCAGGGTGACTTTGAGGGAATCGAAGTACATTCCATCCGTGGCGATGACGAGGAAGGAGGTGTCCTGGGTGCCTTCCGTGGGTGTCCCGCTGATCCGGTCGTTGCCAGACGGCGAGAGCCATGAAGGGTATCGCGCGAATGAGAATGACACGGGATCTCCCTCGGGGTCTGTCGCTGTGGCTGTGTACGAAAAGAGAATGTCTTCCGTCGCTGTCGCTGAACTCGGCGATGTGATTTCGGGCGGGTTGCAGTCGATGGTAAAATTGAATGTCGCTGACACGCGATTGTTCCCGGCGATGTCCCAGGCTGTGACGTTCCAAGTATGGGGCCCGTTTTCCAGCGGCGTCGAGACAGCCGCTGTTGTGTCTTTGTCCGAGAGGTTGTCCTTTATGATCTGCCCGTCAAGAGTGAGTTGGAATTTATTGAACCCAGAGACGAGATCCTTAGTTGAACGCCAGGTGAACGTGGGATTTTTGAGGTGGAGTATGGCTCCGTCCGAAGGAGAGATCAATGAAAAGGGCACAGGAGGAGTCGCGTCCGCGGTAAAGCTGAGGGTGGACGACGTCGAGACGTTTCCTGCGTTGTCGACAGCTCGGACGAACCAGGTGTGCTGCCCTTCGGTCAGGGAGGACTGGGGGACGGTCGATGTGACGGTCAGGTTGTCTTTGTTGAGCGATCCGTCCATCCAGAGTTCGTATTTTAAAAATCCGGAATCCTCGTCGCTGGAGGCCTGCCAGGAGATCGCGGGGGAGAGGACGGTCGGATCACTGCCGTCCGCGGGGGAGGTGAGACTGAATGCCTGCGGAGGCGTGACGTCGATCTTTGTGGTGAACGAGGATCGGGAAGATCGGCTGTTTCCCAGGGAATCCTTGGCCACGATTTTCCAGACGTGATTCCCTTCGCTCAATGCCTTTCCTTCGGGGAGCGTGATGTGGGTGCTGTCTCCCGGAATGTGGTCTATGGTCAGGATGCCGTCGATCCAGAGCTGATATTCGGCCAGTCCGATTCCTGTGCTCGTATCGGAAGTGGCTTCCCAGACGAATGCGGGCGTTGCGTCGCGGATCCAAACGTTGTCCGCCGGCTGCAGGAGGGAGAAGGCACGAGGAGGCACGTTGTCCATCCGGACGGTCCATGTCTCTGAGCTTGTGGCGTTGCCGCAGGAGTCTACAGCGGTGATGAACCATGAATGGTCGCCGGCCGTGAGGGTCAAAGCGTTCGTGGAGGTTGATGTCGGAGGGATGTTGTCCAGACGGAGCTGGCCGTTGAGATAAAGCTGGTATTTTTTCAGACCGCTTCCGGTGTCGATGGAAGCTTCCCAGGTGAAAGCAGGATGGGACGATGCCGTCCATGTGTTGTGAGGGGGAGAGAGGAGATGAAATGCGGAAGGCGGTACGTTGTCCTCCGTGGCGGTCAGAGTCCGTGTGCTGCCGGCCTGGCGAACGAGGCCGGCGTGGTCCAAGGCTTTGGCAGTCCATGTGTGCGGGCCCGGCGATAGCGCCTGTACGTCTGTCAGCGTGTAACTCGTCGTTTGCAGGGCATCCTGAAATAGTGCGTTGTCTATCCAGAGTTCGAAATGGTCGAAACCCGAGAGATTGTCCGTCGTGGATTCCCACTGAAAGATGGGTTTCAGATCGACGACCGTACCGTCCGCCGGAGAAAGCAGGTTGAAAACGGCGGGCGGATCGGAATCGATGGTGAATTCACCGCTGATGTATTCGCAGAGGATGGCGTCCTGAGCGTTGTGGGCCTGAATTTTAATCCTGACGTTCGTGCTGTTGACAGAGGTCGGCGTCCAGGTATAGTTGTTCTGAGTGGGAGAGATTCCCTGAGCGATGATCTGAGGAAAGCCATCACCCGGAGTGCTTGAATAACGAAGCGTGATATGATCGAAACGGGTTTGGGACGACCGCAGTGCCCACTGGATCGTCTGCTCCTGCGTGCCTGCCCACAGAACGCCTGAAGTTGGCTGGACAAAAGAGAGGTTATCGTTGATATGCTGAGCGTAGATGTCGCTCTTTCCGTCCCGACCGTCCTGCCAGAAGATTAACGCTCCCCCCGAGCCGTCTGTGAGAACGACCTGACTCTGCTGTGTGCCCTCTTCCGCGACAATGGGAAAACCCGCCTCGGACCAGAGAAGATCGCCGTTTCCGTTCAGGTGCTGCGCGTAGAACTCGATATTCGAGCCTGTTCGGTTGTCATTCCATACGATAAAACTGCCGCCCGACCCGTCGGATGCGATTTCAGGAGCGTACTGGTATCCATCGGAGTGATTTACTGATTTGCCGTTGGCGGTCCAGAGTGCTGTGCCCGCGGCATTCACGCGCTGGGCGTAGATATAATAGTTGGTGCGGTTGTCCACCCAAGCGATGATGGCCCCGCCCGCATCGTCGTGAACGACGCGGCTGTTCATCTGCGCACCGGTCGCGTCGCAGATGGGGATGCCGTTGACGGTCAATAGCGGATTGCCGCTCGGGTCGAGTTCCTGTGCATAAATATCGCTTGAACCCGTTCTTGTATCTTCCCACGAGATGAAGATTTTGTTGCCTGAAATACAGATGGCGGGGGAAATTTGGTTCCCGACGAGTGAAGCGACAGGCATACCCGCAGATGACCATGCTTGTGCACCCGCACTCGTGAGCCGCTGGGCAAAGACATCGTAATTTCCGTTTCGGTAATCCTGCCAAGCGACGAAAACGCCGCCGGCTCCGTCGCTGACGAGGACATGGGAGGATTGAACTCCTGTGATGGTTGTGACGGGAATCCCGTTGGATGTCCACAAAGAATTTCCGGAGCCGTCGATTCGCTGCGCATAGAGCACGCTCGCCGACCAGTTTCGCTTGTCGATCCAGATCAGGATTGCTCCGCCCTGCCCGTCTGTGACCATTTTCACGAGGGTTTGCTCTCCGGTTGCCGAGCAGACGATCACGCCCCAGGTACCCCAGAGGCGGGAACCGCTTGCGTTCAGACGCTGCACGTAGATGTTATTTGAGCTTTCGTCCTGCCAGGCGATAATAACTCCGCCGGACCCGTCCGGAACGATGGAAGGATATTTTTGGTCCAGGCCCGCGGAATTGACGACGACTCCGGAGGATCCCCACCTGAGGTTTCCGGATCCGTCGATCCACTGGGCGTAAATGTTGATGTCGCTCGAAGGATTGTTTTCCCACGTGAGGAAAGCGCCGCCGTTGCCGTCGGAAACGCTGCTCATATGCACCTGGGCCGTCGTTGCTGATGCGATGGGTATGCCGTTTTCGCTCCATTGAATTTGGGCATTGGACCAAGTGCATGGAATAAACAGGATCAAAACCAGCCAGGGAAGGAGCCATTTCTTGTATCTTAAAAACATGGATGTTTTTACCGCCTTACTGTTTTCTTGTTTAATTTGATGTAAACTGCCGGAATCAATTGCGTCCGGCTCTCTTATGGGTCGTTATATTGCAGGTGACGAGTCCGAAGTTGTTGTCGTATGTATATGTGCCGCCGCCGGGACATGCAGGAGATGAATTCAACAATCCGGCTGTCACAATAGCAGAGATACTCGTCGGATAGGCCGCCGTTTTTGCGGCGACGCTCAAATCGACGAACTTGGGTACGGCTACGGAGGAAAGAATCCCGATGATCACGATGACGACGATCAATTCAACGAGTGTAAATCCTCTCTCAGATCGTACTCCCATCTTGGTCCTCCTCGATTCCGTATTCATTCGAATCGGTCATGCCAGAAACAAACGATACGATATCCCTACTACTTTTTGCAAATACTGTACCATAGGAAATTTGGCTTTTGGGGGATCTGGAAGTGAAACCAGCGGATTCTTTAAACTTGTGGAACTGTTTAAGAAAATTAGAGTTCGACAGTGTCAGTAAAATCCTGCATGGACGGCCGATGCAGGACGGAAGGCAATATTTTCCTTCTTTCATTCAAATATGAGAATGGCAATCCAAAATGAAAAGATCCACTTGTCTCATGCTTCCTTCTTTTCATTCGGAAAGTCGGGAATCAGGACTACGATCAAATGGCTGTCTCTGGAATTATTTTCGATGATTGCTTTTAATTTTTCTTGACATTTGAATGAAAAATTTATATCATTATACTCTATTATTGGTATTTCCGTCATCCAACATTGTGTGCGTGTTCACTTGAGGAGGGAATGATATGTCTGTGAAGATCGGAATCAATGGTTTCGGGCGGATCGGGCGACTGGTTTTTCGTGCCGTTTCCAAACGGGATGATGTGGAAGTTTTGGCGGTGAATGACATCACGGATGCCAAAACTTTGGCTCATCTGCTAAAGTACGATTCGGTGCACGGTAAGTTCGATGGCAAAATCGAAGTGAAGGGCGATTCCATCTTTGTGGATGGCAAAGAAGTTCGTGTCCTGGCGGAAAAAGATCCTTCCAACCTGCCGTGGAAAGAGCTGGGCGTTGAGGTTGCTGTGGAATCGACGGGAAAGTTCAGGAAGCGGTCTGAAATCGCAAAGCATCTCGATGCGGGAGCGAGAAAAGTCCTGCTTTCCGTGCCGGCCAAGGATGAGATCGACGCAACAATCGTCTGTGGTGTCAACGATGAGGATTTAAAACCGAAACATCAGATCGTTTCCAACGCGTCGTGCACGACGAATTGTCTGGCTCCCATCGTCAAAGTGCTCCACGAATCCTTCGGCATCGAGCAGGGGCTGATGACTACGATTCATGCGTACACGAACGATCAGCAGATATTGGATCTGCCTCACAAGGATTTGAGGAGAGCGCGGGCAGCGGCCATGTCGATGATCCCGACGACGACGGGAGCGGCGAAAGCAGTCGGCAAAGTGATTCCGGATCTCAACGGCAAACTCAACGGCATGGCGGTGCGAGTGCCGACGTGGGATGCTTCGATGGTCGATCTGGTTGCTGTATTGAAGAAGGATGCGACCGTAGAGGATGTGAATTCGGTTATGAAAAAGTATGCCGCTGGATCGATGAAGGGAATTCTCGAATACTGCGACGAGCCGATCGTTTCTGTCGACATCATCGGCAATCCCCATTCCAGCATTTACGACAGTCTCTCGACGATGATTATCGGCAAGAATATGGTGAAAGTGATTGCATGGTACGACAACGAGTGGGGGTATTCGTGCCGGATGGTAGATCTTTTGGCACGGATGGCTCGGATGTGATCTGGAGTGGAGTCGATATATAATAATGAAGAAACTTTCGATTAAAAACTTCGCTCTCGCGGGCAAACGGCTGCTGATGCGGGTTGATTTTAATATCCCCTTGGATGAGAATCAGAACATCACGGATGATAAACGGATTAAAGCATCGCTGCCGACGATTCAATACGCAGTCGAGCAGGGAGCAAGAGTGATTCTGATGTCGCACTTGGGGCGTCCGAAAGGAAAGATCGTCCCGGAGATGAGTCTCAGACCGGCTGCGGTACGGCTGGGTGCGCTTCTTGGCAAGGAGGTTTTATTCGCTCCGGACTGCATAGGGGATGCGGTCGAGAAAATCGTCTCTACGATGAAGGACGGCGACGTGCTTCTCCTCGAGAATGTGCGATTCCATAAGGAAGAAACGGATAACGATGCGGAATTCTCGAAGCGATTGGCCCGCCTGGGGGATGTTTACGCCAACGATGCCTTTGGGTCCGCCCATCGTGCTCATGCGTCGACGGTGGGGATCACGCAGTATTTTAAAACCTGCCTATCCGGTTTTCTTATGGAGAAGGAATTGGATTACCTGGGAGCGGCGGTAACGGATCCGAAGCGTCCGTTTGTGGCCATCTTGGGCGGTGCGAAGATCGGCGACAAAATTCCCGTTATTGAGAACCTTCTCGGCAAGGTGGACCGTTTGCTGATCGGCGGAGGCATGATGTTCACGTTCCTTGCGGCTCAGAATAGAAAAATCGGTCGATCCCTGCTGGATGAAGAAAGCGTGAATTTTGTCCGACAGCTGATAAACGATCATCCGAATCAAATTGTATTACCTGTGGATTGTCTGGTGACGGATTCGTTCGATTTCGGCGCACGCACTCTGGGGAAAACGAAAGTCGTTTCCGTCGATGACATTCCAGATGGATGGACCGGTGTGGACATCGGCCCGGGAACGATCTCCCTGTTTTCCGAGACGTGTGGTGATGCGAAAACAATCGTGTGGAACGGTCCGATGGGCGTTTTCGAGATTGCCGCGTCCGCAAAGGGCACGATGGCAGTTGCCAGGCTTTTGGCTGACCTCACGCGCAAGGGTGCGACGACGATCATCGGAGGCGGTGATTCTGCGTCCGCCGTGAAAAAAGCGGGAGTCGCTGCGGAAGTGTCCCATGTTTCCACGGGCGGGGGCGCTTCGTTGGAGTTTTTGGAGGGGAAGGAACTCCCCGGTGTGACGGTTTTAACGGACGCATAAGGAATCGTACGAATGCGTATTCCATTCATCGCAGGGAATTGGAAGATGTATACGGACTCCATAGAAGCCGAAGCGTTGGCTGTTTCACTGAAGCGTCTGCTGGCCGATGTGGAGGATGTGGATGTGGCAGTCTGTCCTCCTTTTCCGTATCTGCGGCCGGTTTTTGATATTTTAAGAGACAGCCGAATCCGTACGGGCGCGCAGAATATGTGCTGGGAAACAAAAGGAGCTTATACGGGGGAAGTTTCGCCGCGCATGTTGAAGGATGTGGGATGCGACTTGGTCATTTTAGGGCATTCGGAACGCAGACACATTTTTCAAGAGACGGATGAAATCGTCAACAAAAAAATCCGAAAGGCGTTGGAGTATGCGCTCTCTCCAATCATATGCGTGGGTGAAACCATCGAGGAGAGGGAGGCAGGGAAGACAGAAGAAGTGGTTCTGAGACAAATCGGAGGTTGCCTGGAGGAACTTTCTGTGGAGGATTTGGGTAAGATAACCGTAGCTTATGAACCGGTTTGGGCTATCGGGACCGGAAGAACGGCAACGCCCGAACAAGCCCAGGAGGTTCATCGGCTCATCAGGGATTGGTTGGGAGGTCGGTTCAGTAGGGGGATTGCCGACGATGTTCGTATTCAATATGGAGGAAGTGTTAAACCAGAAAACGCTGCTGGTCTGATGGCCCAGCCCGATATTGACGGGGCGTTGGTCGGAGGAGCCAGTCTGAAGGCTGAAGATTTTTCCGCGATCGTAAAAGCAACATGTCAATAAGGAGTGGGATCAATGACCGCATTGTTGATGATTATCCATCTTTTAATTTGTGTGTTTTTAATTATCAGTATTTTGCTCCAGTCGAGTAAAGGAGGAGGATTGGCCGGGATGTTCGGAGGCGGGGGAGGAGGCATGGGAGGTGTCTTCGGGGGGAGAGGGGCGGCGTCTTTCTTATCGAAAGTAACACTCTGGCTGGGTGTGGGATTTGCTCTTACATCCATTTCCAGCGCTCTTTTATCGGCAAAGTCAACTTCACGACAGAGGAGCATGGTTGAACAAGTGATGGAAAGAGAAGGAGTCTCCACTCCGGCCACCATGCTGCCGGCTGTGCCCGGAACGACGGAGGAGGCACCTCCGCAAGAAGTCCCTCAACAGGAAGAAAAAAAGAACCCGGATGAAGAAAAATAGAAGTTTCATGCCGAAGTGGTGGAATTTGGTAGACACGCTGTCTTGAGGGGGCAGTGCCCAACCGGGTGTGGGGGTTCGAATCCCCCCTTCGGCACGAAGATTCATAGTAGATCTGCATGTATTCTAATGGGAGGGTAAAGTTATGAAAAGGTTGTTTGCTTTAGGACTCATTTTTTCGATGGTGTTCGTATATGGGATTGTTTTCGCACAAACGGATAAGGAAAACTACCAGACTCGGATTTCT
The DNA here is from genome assembly GCA_043824415.1 of bacterium. GTDB lineage: Bacteria > Zhuqueibacterota > QNDG01 > QNDG01 > DSAB01 > JBDRSZ01. Next base: position 7,823 of record JBDRSZ010000010.1, read on the forward strand.
GAACTTCAGAAGAAACTGACGGATGTTGTCGCTCAGATGGAGGATGCCAATAAGAGAGGAGATGTCAACGCATACAATCGATTGGACGAAGAGTATAAAAAGACCAAAGCCGAGATTGACAATTTAATGGCTGAATACGCAGCCAAGGGGGACAAGGATTCGAGGATAAAAGCCGCATACAACAAGGGAAACCAATCCTTGAGGTCGGGCCAGAACGATGAAGCGTTGACTCATTTCAATGAGGCGATTTCGTTGGATCCGAGTCATGCAAAGGCCTACTTCGGAAAAGGCATAGCCCTGAAGAGGCTACGGAGGTATGCTGATGCTGAAGCGGCGTATAAGAAAGCCATCGAACTTGATCCGTCTTATTCCTTTGCATACTTCAATCTGGGCATTCTCTACCGGGATCAAGAGAGATACGATGAAGCCATTCAGGTCTATCGTAACGCCCTGGCCGCTGATTCTTCGATAGCAGAAGCCCATTATGAGATCGGTTATACGTATTCTAAAAGGAAAGACAACGACAATGCAGTGAAAGCATTCAGGGGTGCTGTCAGAGTGGATCCGAAATACGACAAGGCCTTTGTCTCACTTGGAAGAGCATTGATCGAGTCGGGGAGGTTGGATGATGCCGTGAATGCTCTCGAACAAGCCATCACAATAAAATCGAACAATGTAGATGCGTATTATTGGCTGGCTCAGGCTTTTAACAGTCTGAGCCGACACCAGCAAGCGCTCTCCGCAGCACAGAGCTGCTTGACTCTGAAGAATAATTTCTATGCTTGTTATATCGAAGTCGGGAAGGCTTATGAGGGATTGGGCGACGTAACAAACGCCATCACCAACTACGAGCAGGCCGCAAAGGATCGCCGATTAAAGGAGTGGGTGGATTGGAAAATTAAGAATTTGAAAAAATAATCCCAGTGATGCAGTGGGATTGTATAGAATAGGCACAAAAACCCATCGGTTCTATGCGATGGGTTTTTATGTGACGCTGTTATTTTTGATGTTTTGTTCTGAGATGCTTTCGATATGAATTTTGCAATACTTTCAGCTTTGATCGTGATGGGAGGGTTGGGCCTTTTATTCGGAGCGGGATTGGCTTTGGCGTCGCGGGTTTTTTTCGTCAAGAGAGATCCTCGTGTGGCTCAGGTTGAGGAAGTTCTTCCAGGCGTTAACTGCGGTGCGTGCGGCGCGCCTGGCTGCGCCGGATTCGCCGAGGGAATTGTGGAAGGAAAATATCCCCCCGATGGATGTACTGTGGGCGGTGTGAATGTGTCTGTCCGTATATCGAAGATCATGGGCACCGAGTCAGGAGAATTCATCCCGAAGTTCGCGGTGGTTCGCTGTCGGGGGACCCGAGAAAATTGTCCGGACAGAGCTGTGTATCATGGAGTGATGGATTGCAAAGCTGCCATTCTCGTCGATAATGGGGCAAAAGGATGCGTCTACGGATGTCTCGGGTTGGGCACGTGCGTGGCTTCCTGCCCTTTTCATGCGATTTCGATGAAAGATGACGGCCTTCCGGAGGTCGACGAAGCGTTGTGTGTAGGGTGCGGGAAATGCGTTCAAGCTTGTCCGCGCGGTATCTTCCAACGCATGCCACGGAATCAGCATGTTTTCGTGGCTTGCGTGTCGAAGGATTTCGGAAAACGGGTGAAAGCTGTCTGCAAGGTCGGCTGTATCGGATGCGGACTCTGCGCCAATCCCAAGACGACTGCCGATGAAATCGTCACGATGGACGGGAAATTGCCCGTCATTCATTTTGAGAAGATCAAGGATGTCTGTGAGGATCTAAAAAACGCAGTCGAGAAATGTCCAACCCATTCCTTCGGTGTTCGGAGGAAGGAACCTTCTGTACCTGCGGAAGTCGTTCATGAAGAGGAGGCTCCATCGTAGGGTGTACCGTTTTTTTTATTCGCTTAAAGATGAGGATTTCTAACGTGTTTTTTACTACCCAGCCATAGAGGCATCTTACGGCTGGGTTTTTACCAAAGGGAAAGGGATCAATCCTTCGATGACTTTTTTTCTACAGCTGTGAACAAGATACCAAGCCCGCACGCGTTCAGGCATACGAGAAGAATGAGGGTTGTATAGATTCCCAGGATGGGTACGAGGAAAGCACTCGTGAGCATGGCTCCCGCCGAGGAGCCGATGAGGTCGAGTCCGTAGAGGAATCCGGCGGCTTTTTCGACGGATCTTCCGGTCTGCAGGTAGAGTCTATTGGCCAGGGGGAACTGGCATCCACCGATGAATCCAGCCCCGGCTGTCAAGAGAGGAAATAGCCATCCCATCCACTCTGTGCCTTTTGTAGAAATGCTGGTCTGGTGGAAAAGCCAAAAGAAACCGATTATGAACAGGGGGTAGAGGCACATGGATGCCTGGAGAACACGGTAGAGTGCAAAGTTTTGTCCATCGCGGATTCTGGGGGTGATTGCAAACCGGCTTCCGAGTGCCAGTCCAATCATATAGCCGGCGATGATGAAAGCGAGATGCTGGTAGATGTAGCCGTATAGGATCTGGAATCCTAAAATGAGAATGACTTCGAGGGAGATCTCCGTGAATCCGACGCCGATGATGGAAATTAAAATACCCGGAGTGAAGAGACGTTTTCGGCCGGAAGAGCGTCCTGTTAGAGCGATGAGGAGCAGGGTTGCCAAAACAAACGATCCGGCGATGTGATGGAATTTAATGGATGCGAAAGCCACGAAGAGTTTTTTAAACGGCGAAGAGAAGGTTTCGGCCCAAAGGATGGTATCGTAGAAATAGCCGATGGGTTTGAAGTCCCTATTCAGGCGATCCGAAGAAACGGGATGGAGTCTGCTTTTAAGATAAGTTTGCCTTTCATCGGACATCTGATAAGGCAAATAATATTCTCTTACATACAAGGTCTGAAGATCTCGTTCTTTGAGTCGCTGTATCAGAATTTCCGGATCGGACGTGAGTTCTCCTGGACTGTTGGACACGATGAACCGAGCGGTTTCTCCTGGAATGGCGATTTTTTCGGGAAACACGGATGAGAGGGTGGAAGAGATGGCGCTGAGAAAATCAGAAAGCTCGGGTCCGATGGCGTTTTCAGAAGATGCCAGCTGGATTGATAAGATGCCTCCGGGAAGCAATTTTTTGGCGGCCTCCCGAAAGAATTCGACGGTGTAGAAACGATTGATTTGAGCGGTGTAGGGGTTGGGCAGGTTGAGGATTACGGCATCGTACTTCATCGGTGTTCTTCTGATGAAACGTCGTCCGTCGATATGATGAACTTTGACTTTCGGATTTGTAAGAACCTGGGCTTGTTCCGGAGGAAGCAACTGCTTGGCCAGTCGGACGACGGCAGGATCGAGTTCGACGTAATCGACGGATTCGACGGATGGATGCTTCAGTGTTTCGGAGATGCCGCCGCCCAAGCCTCCTCCGATGAGAAGAACCTTTTTAGGATAGGGATGCTCCAGGAGGGCGTAGTGGACGGATTCTTCGGCTGTTAGACGGTCCGGTGCGCTGAATATAAGAAGCCCGTTCTCGAAGAAGCTGACCTGACTGTCCATCTTTGTCACGGAGATGTTTCCAAAAATGGTGTTCTGCGATGCCACAACATCGTATCCTTTCCATAGAATCCGGTCGCAGAAGGTTTGCAAATTTTGGGAGATTCGATAAAAGAAGATACTGACAAGGATGGGCAGGAGTGTGAGCCATAAGATTCGCAGACCTCTCGATCGGAAGGGATTAAGGTTTCCGACGATGAGAGCTGACAGGAGATTAACGATAGAGAGGAGCAGGACGGTTTGGGCGGGACTTGCGAATCGGACGAAAATGAAGCTTGCGGCTACCCCACCTATTCCCGCTCCAACGGCTTCGAGGAGGTATACTTTACCGATGGGTGCAGAGTCTTTCTGTTCATGATGATGGAGCAACTGGCATGCGACTGTATAAAGAAGGCCCGAGAGTAGGCAGACAGGGGCTAACGTTATCAATGTAATAAGGAGCATGGGGATATAGCCGATCAGCTCACCCGGCGTTATGTTGAGTATTTCTTTACTGACGCGGACGAGAAGGAGAATGAGGGGGAGGACGAGGGCAAGGAGGAGCTGGATGAGACCGAAACGCAGTCGGAGGTTTCCTTTTTTATGGAGAATTTTTGCCAGACCGCCGCTCCCTGCGGCTGTCCAGAACAGCCAGACACCGAGGATCGTTCCGAGGGAGAGTTCGTTTCCGTAGAAGATGACGACGAGTTCCCGCATCAGAAGAACCTGGGCAACGACAGAAGTGAATCCCATGAGTCCTATCGCATAGGGAATGAATGCGTTTTTCGCTTCAGGCGTTTTCATTATTCTTGATAAAAAATAGTGAAATATCTAATCGTAATCAAGGTATTTTCTTAAAAGTGGAGATGAATATCGATGTTAAAAGTATACAACACACTGACAAGAAAGATGGAAGATTTCCATCCGCTCCATCCTCCTTTCGTAGGGATGTACGTATGCGGTCCCACAGTGTACGATGATCCCCATTTAGGACACGCGAAGAGCTACGTTTCTTTCGATATCATTTTCCGATTTCTCCGAGAGGAAGGATACAATGTCCGATACGTGCAGAATATCACGGACGTGGGGCATCTTTTGGGTGATGAAGGGGATGGGGAGGACCGGGTGCTGAAAAGAGCACGAATAGAGAAATTGGAACCCGTAGAGATCGCCCAGAAGTACGAAAATCACTTCTTCCGCGATATGGATCGGCTAAACTGTCTCCGGCCTAATATTTCCTGCCGCGCTACGGGTCACATCCCCGACATGATCGAATTCGTGGAGGTACTTCTAAAAAAGGGCTACGCCTACGAAGTTGAGGGGAATGTCTATTTCGACATCTCTAAATTCAAAGCGTATGGCAAACTTTCGGGACGGCGGATTGAGGACTTGAAAGAGGGTGTCCGTGTTGAGGTGGCGGAAGGGAAGAAACACCCTGCGGATTTTGCACTGTGGAAGAAGGCTCAACCGGAACATTTGATGCAGTGGAATTCACCGTGGGGGCGGGGATTTCCGGGCTGGCATTTGGAATGCTCTGTCATGGCGATGAAATATTTAGGGGAGTCGATCGACATTCACGGCGGCGGACTGGACAATCAATTCCCTCATCACGAGTGTGAAATCGCTCAGAGTGAATCAGCGACCGGCAAACCATTCGTGAAATATTGGCTCCACAATAATATGGTTACGAGGGATGGTCAGAAGATGAGCAAGTCGCTGGGAAATCATATGACACTCTCGGAATTGTTCGAAAAGTACGATCCGATGACTGTGCGTTTTTTTATCTTACAGGGTCATTATCGTTCTCCTCAGGATTTTTCGGATCAGGCGTTGGATGCTGCTCGGAAAGGATTTGAAAAATTATCGAGGACAATCGCCGCGTTGGGAGAACGCTTCAGATACGTACAAGAGCGTCAATCTGGAATAAAAGATAGATATGATAGTTACTTGAATCGATTTATAGAACACATGAGGGATGATTTTAATACAGCGGGGGCGATATCGGTATTGTTTGAATTATCGAATAAGGCGAATGAAAAAGAACAGTTGTTGGATCCCGAAGTTGATCCAACGAAACAAGACCTTACTGAAATCATCGGGATATTTAAGAAATGTGGTGAGGATATTCTTGGATTGAAATTCGAAATAGAAAAGCAGTCTCACAAAAGCGATGAAGGATTGGAACCATCGCTCATTCAGGTTCTTATTGATCTGAGGGAGCAATTTCGCAAAGAAAAAAACTGGACCAAAGCGGATGAGATTCGCGATAGATTGGCCGAAATAGATATTGCTATTGAAGATTTCAAAGATGGAACCAAATGGAAAAAAATTAATTAGGATGCATTTTTTTATTGACAACCATGTTTTTTTTATGTATCATTAGCCTTGCCTTTATTTTTAAGGAATTTTGAATAAGCCATGTGTTCTATGATATTATCTCTATGGGCCGGTGTAGCTCAGTTGGCCAGAGCAGCTGATTTGTAATCAGCGGGTCAGGGGTTCGAATCCCTTCACCGGCTCACGATTCATAGCGCGCCGAAGGCGCACTTTTTTGAAATATGATGGTGTCTTCTGATCCTAAATTTCTTGCAAAAAAAGCGAAGACTTTGCCTGCAATACAATAGAAGTTCATTGAAAATTTTAAATGTATCCGTGCCCATCGTAAAAAATGTATTCATGGCATGGATTTTATGGAGGGGTTCCCGAGTGGCCAAAGGGAACAGACTGTAAATCTGTCGGCGAAGCCTTCGGAGGTTCGAATCCTCCCCCCTCCACAAAAAGGTGCATAAAGTGCGCTAATTGAATTTTTGGTATTTCACTTGCGGGAATAGCTCAGCCGGATAGAGCGTCAGCCTTCCAAGCTGAATGTCGCGGGTTCGAATCCCGTTTCCCGCTCTTTAAAAAAAAGTGAAAAAGGCGAAATTTTATCTTGCATTTTGCCTTTTTTTTTATTATACTATTAAGCTTTTCGCCGAATGGGGGTCTGGGCTAAGCATTTATAAAAATTGATTCTGCGGTGCCCACGTAGCTCAGTTGGTAGAGCGCATCCTTGGTAAGGATGAGGTCACCAGTTCAATCCTGGTCGTGGGCTCTGTATTATTTTATATAAGATTAGAATCGATAACTATTTTTAATAAAAGGAGAATACCGATGGCGAAGGCGAAATTTGAGCGTACGAAGCCGCACGTGAATATAGGGACGATAGGGCATGTGGATCATGGTAAGACGACGTTGACGGCAGCAATCACATTGGTGTTATCGAAGAAGGGTTTGGCGCAGGCGAAGAGTTATGATGAGATAGACAATGCGCCTGAGGAGAAAGCGAGAGGATTGACGATCAACGTGCATCATGCGGAGTATGAGACAGAGAGTCGTCATTATGCGCACG
>JBDRSZ010000011.1:0-3470 GCA_043824415.1 bacterium
GAATATTCATCCGGTCGATCTCCTTTTCCGAGACAATACCGGTCGCCGTCGAAAACGCCTTCTCCTGAATGATCTGGAAAAGCTCCTCTCTTCGGTTTGCAGTCAGTTTCTTCGAATCATCCATTCCCTCGATGAACATGTCTTCAGGAAAAACCACCGCAGCCGCAACCACCGGTCCGGCCAGCGGTCCCCTGCCCGCTTCGTCAATGCCCGCGACAAATCGGACGCCCCCTTCCCACAGCCTCCTCTCGTGCTCGAGTAATTTTTCTATGCGGGATTTCTCTTCCTCACAAATTTTTGTCAAAAGATACCCTTCACATTTTCAGTATGAAAAAATACTTACGGGAGGACAGGCTCGCCTTTTTGCTGCCATCATTATCAATGCCTCCGAGCACAACCATGAAAGGAGGGGGCATGATCCGGCGGACGCCGGATCGCATGGGAAGAAGTGCTGGGACGCAATTCTCACAAAATGAATATATCATAAGGCATCGCCGGCTTGCAAAAAGGCGATTTCTTTTGGTACTTTTCTTTCTAAAAGAAAAGTATATATCTGTATATGTGATGATATTCACATTTCCACTCGAAGAGTTCTTATGGCGTACGCCGGCATGAGAAAAGGTTCATCGATTCTTTTCCCCCTTTCCTCGTACGGACTGCTGAAATACACCACTGAGGGTTTTAACGATCCCCATCTCAGCGCGACCCGTTCAGGCTGTCCCCCTGCATTGAAAAGCCGAATCAGAAAACCCCGGCCGTCGTGCATCGGCTTTATAGACGTCACGATGACTTTGGCAGATCCTGTTTGGAAAAGCGGCATCTGTAAGACATCTTTTCCGTCGGACGGCAGGACGACGAGCGGCTGACTGCGCTCGATCCCGAAACGCTCCGCAGCTCCCGGATTGAACCTTCCGTGTGGACGCATGGAGTACCGGAACGTCGTCGGACCTTCCTGAGCCGCCTTGTAATTCGTCTCCCAATAGTTGTTCATCACATAAGAGTAGAGGGTCTGGGACGGCGTGACATGCTCGACCCAGCCGAAAGAAATCGGATCGCACGCGATTTGACCCGCCTCCACGAGCGGTGCGTCCAGCGTCGCCCAGGTGACACCCACATCCTGATTCGACACGTCCACCCAGCGTTGAACCGAAAAATAATTCTTGCAGGAGCCTGGAAGCTGATCGTGCTCGGGACGGAACATTCCCCATGCCACATCCATCCGCATCACTCCGTTCGGCACTCGAAACGGGAACGCAAGATGAACGCCCTCCGGCTCGTAGACTTTTTCCTTGTCGATCGTATTGATGATATCCACACGATCACAGCCGTCGATGATCCGGATCTCCCGAATGAACGCGCGGCAGCCCGGCGCATCGGACCGGATGATGATGGAACCGACCAGAGGACCTTTTTCTTTGACGGCAATGATAGGTGTGCCCGCTCTCCGCGGATGCTCCGGACTCCTCCCTGCCACGTAAAAATAGTCGTTCCACCCCATTCCTTCCGTAGAATCAACCAGATCGACCGACCCATCCTCCCATCGGAAAGTGGACACGGCTCCAGTGGTCTTGTCGATTTTAACCGTGATCACCCCGTTGGACAGTCCGGAATCATCCACGGACACCCTGCCCCTTGTCCGATTCCGTCCGCGCGTAACGACGAACCGCTTCGCCCCCAACGGAGGAACACCCTCGACCCAAAAAACGAACTCGCCCGTGGACAACCGCTGAGAAGGAACAGGATTACCCTGGGAATCAACGACGCAGTCTCCCGCTCCGCTGTACTCCGGCGAGAAGATAACCAAATCCGACCGTGTCCACGAGTTCGTGTTGTAAATGTCAACGATCGAACGGCCAGTACTCCCGGGCGAACGACCTCCCGTCAAATTTTTAAACAGCCGATCCGTTTGTTCGGATGCTTGAACCGCATAGGACTTTTTAATCTCCCATTGCTGCTTCGTAAAATCATCCTCCGGAGCACTGATGCTGTTCCACGACCCCCATGTGTGTTCATCATAGAGAAGCACGTTTCTCCACGCCTCCTCGAACGCCTCCTGCGGAAAACCGGACGGATTCTTCATGGCCCACAAAATCTCGGCCTGTACGAGACGTTCAGCGGTATTCCGAACCATCGCCGTCTCACGGGCCGAAGAGGCTGCACCGTCCTCCCAGTATCCCGTGAAATCTCCCTCGACCACTGGAAGGCGCTCACCATAAGCCTGCTCGAACGCTCTGAACGCCTCGCCCGTCGTGGCGATCACGATCCTCGGCGTCACATACTTTTCGTTCCAGGCCTTCACTTTATCGGCCAGAGTCGAATCAGGGGGACCGTTGTCCGATCCGATATTGTATCGAAAGGTGACGATGTCATACGGATAACTGGACGCCTCCAATTCTTCAAGATAGTCGAGGATGGGTTTCTCCTCCAGCCGTTTTTTCAGTTGCGTCGCCCCGAGGCCCGTGTGAAACCACGAGTATCCCTTTCCGGCGACCCAGCAGAGGATTTTCTCCTCCCCCGACGGGGAGACCCAATAGAACGGCCGGTCGCTCCATTCCCGACGCATCGTCCCGACCCGATGGCCCGAGTTCGGACCGATGGACAGGTATTTGATTCCGCTCTGTGCCATCGCCGGGACGAGTCCCCAGGAATACCCGGGAATATCCGTGATCATGGCCGCTTCCAAGGGCACGTCACAACGCTGAGAGATGCGGCGACCTGCATCGAACAGATGGAACAGTTCCTCTGGCCGGCAAAGTCCCGTCAACTCATTCGCGAACATGCCGTCCAAGCCGATCCATCCCCTCCGTATGGCGTTGGCGAGCTGCTCCTGTTTTTCGAGCGGTGCCTTGCGGAAATAGCTGTCCACCGCCCACAATACTTCGGCGTTCCATTTGTACCGCGAACCCGGGGGATAATCTGCAGACTTCCACGCCAGCTCGATCGACTTCTCCAAATGCCCCCACTGGATTCGTTCCACATCCGTCTGCACGTGCGTGTACCCGATGTCCACGTGGGAATGGTGGAGCAGGTACATCGTTTTCCGACGCACCGGCTCGACTTGGAATGCGTCTTGCATCACGGTCTTTCCGGCAATATCGACTTTAACCCGGATCTCTTTTTCCGATTCCACGGCTCGAACGGGTAGTTGGACGGTATTATAACCCAATACCAATCGTGTGCGAATCGTCTTATCCTCAGACCGAATCGTTGCATCCGTCGGCTCTCCGAAATGTAAAAGCTCGACTCGGATTGTCTGATATTCAGCGGTACCTTCTCGGATGATCGCCTGCTCCCCGCGAAGAGAGACGCGCGATTCGAGGCCTGTCTCGAACGTCATGTACCAGGTTCGGCTCCCTGCGCTCTCACCCACGATGCGGATGCGCAAAGGACGTCCTAATTGGAACGACGTCTTGGGGACGCTCAGAAACGCATACCCCATGAAATCACCGTACCGATCCACCGTCGTAGCC
>JBDRSZ010000012.1:0-10950 GCA_043824415.1 bacterium
GTCCGTCTCAGTCGCCGTCTCATCTACAGTCTCTGTTTTGCCCCGTTTTTTCTTTGTTTTCGCTTCAGCCTCTTTGGCTTTGTCCTTCTCTTTTTTCTTTTTCTTGGCCATGTCGTACCCGACCAACTCCAGAATGGCCATGTGAGCACCGTCTCCTGCACGCTGTCCCAGCTTGATCACCCGAGTATAACCGCCGGGTCTCTCAGCGTACTGCGGAGCGATCTCATCGAACAAAATCTTCACAATCTTTTTTTGTTTCAGCCGTTTGAAAGCAAGACGCCGGGCATGAACAGTCCCCTTCTTGGCGAGTGTGATGAGTCTCTCAGAAACTCTTCGAGTCGCCTTCGCTTTCGCTTCCGTCGTTTTGATGTGTTTCCGCTCGAACAGCGCTGCGGATAAATTGGCCAGCGTCGCTTTTCGATGTGCTGCTGTTCGACCCAGTTTTGCAACCGATTTACGGTGTCTCATGTATTTCCTTCTCCTGCTTGACTATGGCCGAATCATGGAGACTCGCCCTTCAGATACGTATCTACATCCATGCCAAAATGAAGACCTTTCTCCTCCAGGATCTTAGAAAGTTCCTGAAGAGACTTCCTCCCGAAGTTCCTGAATTTAAGCATCTCCTGTTCATCCCGATGAACGAGATCTCCGATTGTCTGAATATCCGCAGCCTTCAGACAATTATGCGACCGAACGGAAAGCTCCAATTCCTCGACACTCATCTTCAACAGCTTCCGGATACGTAACGCATCCTCATCAACCTGGGAAACCTCTTCTTCTTCCTCCGGCTCCACATCAAAACCGATGAAAAGTTCGATGTGGTCCTTGATGATTATCCCAGCAAAAGTGAGCGCATCATCCGGTGTGACACTGCCGTCCGTCTCAACTTCGAGAACCAACTTTTCATAATCTATACGATGCCCCACGCGGGTGTTTTCGACGAAGTAATTCACCTTGCGAATCGGGCTAAATATCGCGTCCAACGGAATTGTGCCGATGGGCTGGTCGGGGAGTTTGTTCTCTTCAGCTGGAATATATCCCCTTCCTTTGCCGATCTTGAACTCCAAATTGAAGTCGGCATCTTCATTCATCGTAGCGATAAGATGATCGGGATTTAAGATCTCAAAATCCGTCGTATCCCTCTGCAGATCTCCGGCCTTCAACTCTCCGGGACCCTTGAATGGAAGTATAATCCGATCGGGACGCTTGTTCAAAAGCTTAAGACGTACCTGTTTCAGATTGAGGATAATCTCCGACACATCTTCCACGACACCCTTGATTGTCGAAAATTCATGCAGCACGCCATCAATCCGGATTTGTGTGATGGCAGCCCCTTGAAGAGATGAGAGAAGCACGCGCCTGAACATATTTCCCAAAGTAACCCCAAAACCCCGTTCTAAAGGTTGGACGATGAACTTCCCATACATACTGGAGTACGTCGCTTCATCTCTCTCAACACTCTCTGGCATTTGTATCATTGACCGATTCATTCGAATCATCCCCACATTCAGTCTAACTTATTTTGAGTAAAGCTCAACCACCAATTTTTCGTTGAATGTTACTGGAATATCCGCCCTTCCTGGTATTTCCAATAAGGTCCCCTGTAAATTGGCCTTGTCCAAGCTGAGCCAAGAGAGTTGTCTCCCCTCCTTGATCCTCCGAATGGAAGTATGAAAAATATCCATCTTTCGGCTTTTTTCACGGACTTGAACCGAATCACCCGGTTTCAATTGAAAAGAGGGGATATCCACCAGTTGATTGTTTACGTTGAAATGACGATGACGGATTAATTGTCTTGCAGCAGTCCTCGAAGGAGCGAATCCCATCCGGAAAACTGTATTGTCCAATCTACTCTCCAACATCTGCAACATGTTCTCACTCGTGATGCCTTTTTTCTTGACCGCTTTCACAAAAGTATTATGGAATTGGGATTCTAATAATCCATAATATCGCTTAATTTTCTGTTTTTCACGCAACTGCAATCCATAATCCGACAATTTCTTAATGCGACGGGTCTTTCCAAGATGACCGGGCGGATACGCTTTTTTCTCAAAGGCGCATTTAACCGTTTGACATCGGGTTCCTTTTAGAAAGAGTTTCTCGCCCTCACGCCTGCATAATTTACATACTGCTTCTCTGTATCGTGCCATAAATACATCCCTGGTTTATTCTGTTTATACTCTTCGCCGCTTCGGAGGTCGGCACCCGTTATGAGGTATCGGTGTTATATCTTTAATAGCGACAACTTCCAGACCGGTAGCTTGTAGCGATCGAATTGCAGCCTCCCGACCGGATCCAGGCCCCTTCACCATCACGCTGATCTTTCGCAGACCCAAATCCATCGCCTCTTTAGCAGCAGCCTGAGCTGCGATCTGCGCTGCGAACGGCGTATTTTTCCTTGCACCCTTAAATCCCATCTTTCCTGCTGTTGCCCAGGAAATGACGTTTCCATAATTGTCTGTCAACGTTATAATCGTATTGTTGAATGTCGCTTTGATGAAAGCTTGCCCTTCGGCATCAACTTTATCCTTCTTTTTCTTCCGTCCTTTTACCGGAGTTGCCAATGTGACCTCCTTAACACCTATCCAAGAATCTTATCTTATGATTTCTATTCTGAATTCAAATTCAAAATCCGCAATTCGAAATTCCCAATCCGCTATCATCTCTTCCTCTTTCCGGCCACAGTCCTCTTCTTTCCCTTCCGAGTACGTGCATTCGTCCGCGTCCTCTGACCCCTGACAGTCAACCCTCTCCGGTGCCGTAATCCACGATAGCATCCGATGTCCATCAATCGTTTGATATTCATCGTCACTTCGGTGCGGAGGGCACCCTCCACCTTGTAGTGCGCATCGATGACCGACCGAATCTTGGCAACATCCGCATCCGACACTGTCTTCACACGCACATCGGGATTGACTCCCGCTTCCTTAAGTATTCTTCTTGAAGTCGTAAAACCAATCCCGTAAATATACGTCAACGCCGCTTCGATCCGTTTCTCTTTCGGAAGATCAACGCCTGCAATACGCGCCACTTTATCTCCTTTGCCAAAAAATTATTAGAGTAACTTAACCCTGTCTCTGTTTGTGGCGAGGGTTGGAACAAATGACACGAAGCACACCCCGCCTCTTCACAATTTTACACTTATCGCATATTTTTTTTATTGAAGCCCGAACCTTCATCTTAGAATCCCGTTTTATTTATACCGATAAACGATTCTTCCCCGCGTTAAATCGTATGGAGAAAGCTCCACAGTCACCTTGTCTCCCGGTAAAATCTTGATAAAATGCATACGCATCTTACCGGAAACATGCGCAAGCACTTTATGTCCACTCTCAAGCTCAACCCTAAAAGTTGCGTTAGGGAGGGTATCCGTGATGATTCCATCAACTTTAATGGGGGGCTCTTTCGCCATACGCTTCCCTTAAAACATTGCCTTCTATACCTAAAGTCAAAATCTCTGGTTTCCCATCCGTCACAAGGACAGTATGTTCAAAGTGAGCCGAAGGATTCCCGTCTACCGTTTCAACTGTCCAGCCATCCTCCAAGAATCGCACATCGGGTGAACCCATATTGATCATAGGTTCGATGGCAAACACCATCCCGGGCTGCAGTCTCGGACCCCTGTGTGGAGGACCGTAATTGGGAATTTGCGGTTCTTCATGGAGATTCGTTCCAATCCCGTGGCCGACCAACGCCCGAACCACCGAGAAACCCTTCGATTCTACGCACGTTTGAATCGCATGGGAAATGTCGGAAAGGCGATTGCCACTCCGGCATTTTCGAATACCGCGATGCAGTGCTTTCTTTGCAATATCCATCAAATACATCCGTTCCTGAGAAACCGTCCCGATCGCATACGTCTTCGCCGCATCTGAGTAATATCCTTCCTTCTCCACTCCGATATCCACACTAAGGATCTGTCCTTCCCTCAATCTCCGCCCCCCGGGGATCCCATGAACCACTTCACATTCTACCGACGTACAGATCGACGCCGGGAACCCCCTGTACCCCTTAAACGCTGGCCTTCCTCCACCCGAATGAATGACTTCCTCAGTCACTCGATCCAATTCCTGTGTTGAGACCTCGGGTGCAAGTATTTTTTCGATAGCGCAGAATGCTTCCACCAAAAGTCGGGCGCTCATCCGAAGTTTCTCGATCTCCTCTTCGGTCTTGATGGGAATCATCACAGCTCCTAAGAAATTCCCAACGACGCAAGTATCCTCCGGTAGACTTCATTCATCGATCCTATGCCATCCACTTCCCTCAAGAGATGCCTGCTTCTGTAGTGTTGAATGAGTGGACGGGTTTGATCTTCATAAACCTGAAGACGACGCCTCACTGTCTCGGGTTCATCGTCTTTCCTTCGCTCGACGCGACCGCCGCAGGAAGGACAAACAAGTTCAGCATCCTCTGTCGCTGTCATTACAAAATGGCATGTCCCGCACACAAACCTCTGGGAGAGCCGCTTTACGATTTCTTCTTCCGGCACCCTGATCGAAACCACGCCGTCTAAACGAAGATTCAGTGTGATAAGAAGACTGCCCAGTTTTTCAGCCTGGATCACAGTCCGCGGAAATCCATCCAAGATGAATCCCTTCGAACAGTCTGCCTGACTCAGCCGATCACGCATCAGATCGACAATAAGGTCATCCGGTACCAAATCTCCATTCTCCATGAAGACCTTTGCCTTGAGCCCAAGCTGTGTTCCCACCCGCACTGCATCCCGAAGCATATCACCCGTCGAAATATGCGCCCATCCGAACTCAGCAGCCAATCGTTTGGCTTGAGTTCCTTTCCCCACACCGGGCGCGCCTAATATGATAATTCGTTCGATAGCCAAAGCTCTGTATTCCAAAGAACGCTCACGAATCCTACCGCCTGCCCCGAATCCGTCCTGTTTTCATAAAACCCTCATAATGTCTCATCAGCAGATGCGATTCAATTTGCTGGAGTGTGTCCAGAGCGACACCCACCATGATGAGGAGACTCGTCCCGCCGAAAAACTGGGAAAACGAATCAGATAGATTCAAGTATTTCGACATAAAATAGGGCAGTATTGCAATGACAGCAAAGAAAAGTGCTGCAGGTAGCATGATTCGTGAAAGTACATGATCGATATATTCAGCCGTCTTCTTGCCGGGTCTCACGCCTGGGATAAAACCCCCGTATTTCTGCATATTATCCGCAACATCAACCGGATTGAATGCAATGGCAGCATAGAAATACGTGAAAAACAGAATCAAAATACCGTAGAAGAACCAGTAAACAGGAGACCCTAAATCAAAATAAGCGAGGATATTCTGGACGAATTCGCTATTCCTGAAAAACTGACCGATCGTCTGGGGCACGAACATGAGCGCCTGAGCAAAGATGATGGCCATCACGCCGAAGCCGGAGACACGGATCGGAATGTACGTAGCCTGGCCTCCATAGACCTTCCGTCCGATGACCCGCTTCGCATACTGGACGGGAATCTTTCTCGCCCCCTCTGTCACATACACCACTGCCGCAATGATCAAGAGCAGAACGGCAAAGATAAAAAGCTCCATGATAACCTGCCGATTTCCTGCCATGAGATGTTGCAGTTCATCTAAGACAGCCGTTGGAAATCGGTCTACGATGCCAAAGAAAATGATGAGAGAAATGCCGTTCCCGATGCCCCGTTCCGTAATCTGTTCCCCCATCCACATAATGAGAATCGTCCCGGCGCACAGCGTGATCATCACCATCAACCTGAACCCCATTCCCGGATTGGGAACTACGGGCAAACCCGACTGAGGAGCAGTCAGACTTGTCAACAACAAACTCGCACCCATAGCCTGCATTGCAGCAATGAGAACTGTGAAATATCGCGTCAGCTGATTGATCTTTTTTCTTCCTTCCTCTCCTTCCTTCTGCAAGCGCTGCAAATAAGGAACAACGGCTCCCATCAACTGAATCATGATGGATGCAGAAATATAGGGCATGATACCGAGACCAAAAATCGCTGCCTTACTGAACGCCCCCCCGGCAAAAACATCGTAAAGTCCGAACAGCGTATTCCGGCTTTGCGCAAACCATTCTGTCAAAGCCGTTGCATTGATACCAGGCATCGGAATATGGCACCCGATTCTGTAAAGAACCATCACTCCAAGAGTAAAAAGAATACGCTTCTTCAACTCAGGAATCTTGAATGCGCTCTGAAAGCTTTTGATCATATCAGGATCGCCTTTCCGCCGGCCGCTTCAAGTTTCTCTTTAGCACTCTTGCTGAATGCGTGAGCGCTCACCTCTAACGATTTCTTAACTTCGCCGTTTCCTAAAATTTTTAACAATCCGGTCTGCTTCCTGATCAGTTTTGCTCGATATAAAATATCGGGCGAAATCTTTTCTCCGCGCAATCGATCTAAATCACCCACATTGACGATTTGGAACTCTCGACGAAAAATGTTCGTGAAACCTCTTTTAGGAAGACGCCTTTGCAGGGGCATCTGCCCTCCCTCAAACCATGAGCGCGTTTTGGCCCCGCTCCTCGCCCCCTGGCCTTTATGTCCCCGGCATGAAGTCTTTCCATGACCAGACCCTGGTCCTCGTCCGACCCGTTTCCGCTTCTTTTTCGAACCATCTGCGTATTTCAAACAACCTAAATCCATGATGTCCTCATCCACCAAGTTTGGTAACTATTTTACTTCTTCAACGCGGATTAAATGTGCAACCTTCCGGATCATTCCCCGGATTTGCGGCACATCTTGATGGATCACCGTATGATGGAGACGATGGAGCCCCAACGCCTTGATCGTTCTCTTCTGATTCTCTTGTCGCCTGATCGCGCTGCGTACTTGAGTGATTTTAAGTTTCCCCATCCGTGGCTCCTGGGTTTTCTGTCTGCTTACGGTTATCTCCAAAGATTTCGTAAAGTTCCTTCCCCCTCTCCATAGCAACCATCCGGCCGTCCCTCAGCTGGAGAAGCCCTCTCATCGTTGCCTTGACGATGTTGTGAGGATTCTCCGAACCTAAGGATTTCGTCAATATATCACTAACTCCTGCGGATTCCATCACTGCCCGAACAGCTCCTCCTGCGATGACCCCGGTTCCGGGAGATGCTGGTTTCAATAGAACCTTACCCGCTCCGAACTTACCTAAAACAGTATGCGGGATCGTCCCGTGAAGTATCGGAATCTTAACCAAACTCTTTTTCGCATTCTCAGAGCCCTTGGCAATCGCTTCTGTAAGTTCACGGGCTTTTCCCATCCCGATACCCACATACCCATGCCCATCACCCGCAACAACGATGGCATTGAAACTGAATCGTCTTCCGCCCTTGACCACTTTTGCAACCCGATTGATGTAGACAACGCGTTCCTTCAGTTCCAATTCACTAAAATTGATTTTTCCCAAGCTTACTCCAATCCTTATCAAATCGTCAAAAGCGAACCTTTAAAACTTTAGACCTGCTTCCCTGGCACCGTCTGCAACTGCCTTGACGCGGCCATGATACAAATACCCGTTCCTGTCGAACACCACCCTCTCGATGTTCCGTTTCTTGACTTCCTCTCCCATCGTTTTGCCTACGATTCGGCCCACTTCAATATTATTTTTCGCCTTCTGGACCTCTCCCCTCAATTCCTTCGATAGACTGGAAACGGAACACAATGTTCGATGCGTCGTGTCGTCGACCACCTGTGCATAGATGGCTTTTAAACTCCGATAGACTGTGAGTCGTGGACATTCAGATGTCCCCTGAATGTGTTTGTGTATATGCTTTTTGATTCTTTGACGCCTCAAACGTCTTATCGAGCTTCGATTATTCATATTCACCTGTCCCCGTTACAGAACGATTCTAAACGGCAGTCTTCCCTGCCTTCTTCTTTATATACTCTCCCTCGTATCGAATGCCTTTCCCCTTGTAAGGTTCGGGAGGGCGGAACGATCTAATCTTTGCCGCAACCTGTCCGACCAAATGTTTATCGATCCCTTTGACGACGATCGCATTCGGAGTGGTCACATCGATAGTGATTCCTTCGGGCGGGATGAAATAGATAGGATGGGAAAAACCCAGCTGGCACGATAAAGTTTTCCCCTTCAATTCTGCCTTGTATCCCACCCCCACGATCTCCAATCGTTTCTCGAATCCTGCCGTTAATCCCGTAATCATGTTCTGAACGAGACTCCGCGTGAGTCCGTGTAGTGACCTGTGAAAGCGGTCATCGCTCTGCCGTTCCACGCGAATCACTCCCTCCTCGACCACGATACGCATATCAGGATGGATTCTTTCCGAGAGAACGCCCCTTTCTCCTTTAACGACGACCGAACCATCCTTCTTTTCAATTTGAATCCCATCCGGAATGGAAATGGGCAACCTGCCGACTCTTGACAAAAGACACTCCTTTTACATCAAAGCAATAACTACCAGACGTAAGATAGAATCTCTCCGCCCACATTCTCTTTCTTGGCTTGCTTTCCAGTGAGAATGCCCTTGGGCGTAGATAGCATGACGATCCCTAAACCATTCAGAACACGAGGAATTCGATCAACTCCTGTGTAGCGCCTGTAACCGGGACGACTCACCCGCTTCAGTCCGGTGATGGCGCTCTTGCGATCTTTGTTGTACTTCAGATAAATCCGTACGATCCCCTGTTTTGGATCATCAACCGTTGTATAATTGTGAATGTACCCTTCTTCCAGCAAAATACGCGTCATCTCCTTGAGGATATTGGAGGCTGGAATGTCCACTTTACTGTGTCGTGCTCTCGTTGCGTTGCGAACACGAGTAAGATAATCCGCGATCGGATCGGTCATCGACATAAACGAACTCCCAAAAATAATCTATTAAAAATAAAGCGATAGAGAATCTACCAGCTCGCTTTTCTCACACCAGGAATCTCCCCCGCCAAAGCCAAATCCCTGAAACAGATCCTGCATAAGTTGAATTTACGGAGGTATCCCCTCGATCGACCACAACGACTGCATCGATGGTAATGTCTGACATGAAACTTCGGCTTCCTCTTCACCTTCGCAATGAGTGCCTTCTTGGCCAACGGTTACTCCTTACAGTTTAATACAGAATAAAAAACACGTTTCTTCCATCGTCATGAATGTTCTCTTCGTCGGAAGGGCATCCCGAACTCTTTTAGAAGTTCATAACCTTCTTCATCCGACAGAGCCGAGGTGACGATCGTTACATTAAGACCACGAATCTTAACGACCTTATCGTAATCGATCTCAGGAAATATAATCTGTTCACGAATCCCCAGCGTGAAATTGCCCCTTCCATCGAATCCATTGTCATCAGCGCCTCGAAAATCCCTGACACGGGGTATGGCTATACTTACGAGTCTGTCTAAGAACTCATACATCCGCCACTTTCGAAGCGTGACTCGACAGCCGATAGGCGTCCCCTCCCGAAGCTTAAAATTCGATATGGACTTTCTTGCCCTCGTGACAACAGCCTTCTGTCCGCTGATCACCTGCATATCCTCGACAGCGCCTTCTAAAAATTTGGCATCTAGTGTAGCCTCCCCCACTCCGATGTTCAGCGAAATTTTCTCGAGTTCGGGCACCTGCATTCGATTTTTATAACCGAACTTCTTCATCAAATGGGGAACAATTTCTTCCCTGTATTTTACCAATAACCTGGGAACATTTCCTTTCTTAGCATCCGCCATTTGCGTCTAATCTCCTCGTCACTATATCCTATGCCGAACTGACCAGCATCTCATTACAATTTCGGCAGATACGAATTCTTTTATTATTCTCTAAAATTTTCTTGCCCAGTCTCGTCGGCGTGTCACATTTCGGACAAACAACCATCAGGTTGGAAATATGAATCGAAGCTTCTTTCTCGACAATGCCCCCCTGGGTATTCTTCTGCGTGGGCTTTGTATGACGCTTGATAAAATTCACACCCTCGACGATCACACGATTTTCCTTGGGGAATACCTTAAGTACTTTTCCACGTTTTCCCTTATAATTGCCGGAAATGACCAGGACTGTATCGTTTTTCACCACTTTCATCCGATTGCTCCATCAGAGTTATAGGACCTCTGGCGCCAAAGAAACGATCTTCATGAACTGCTTCTCCCTTAATTCCCTGGCGACAGGACCGAAAATGCGGGTTCCTTTAGGCTCGTTCTGTTCATTAATGAGCACGACAGCATTATCGTCGAATCGGACATAGGATCCATCTGTACGCCCGACCTCCTTTTTCGTGCGAACAACCACAGCCTTGCTCATATCACCCTTCTTTACATCCCCGCCGGGAACCGCATTCTTGACCGATACAACGATGATATCTCCAACGCTTCCGTATCGCCGGCCGGATCCACCCAAGACCTTGATGCACATGACTTTTCTGGCCCCGGTGTTATCAGCAACATTCAATCTTGTATACTGTTGAATCATACTTTTAAACCATCCTCAAATAAAACTGACATCTCTTTAAAATTTATTTTTAATCTTTTCCAATGTTTCTTTTGCCCATTCCACACCTAACATGTGTGCATCTTCTGGCTTCTGCTTCATTTGCTGTTGATGGTAATTTGGGAAAAAATATTTTTCAAACTCCAACATCGACTTAAATACTTTTTTATTTTTTATTTCTATTGGCTTCATCGGGAACCTCCTTTTGTACTTTTGCGATATAATGAGGATTTAAATTATCGTCAAAATATCTTTTTCTTTTAACCCATATAAAACCATCACCTTTAGAGATTACAGCGACATCAATTGGACCAGCAACTGTTTCCATACCCATTCCTACTTTTCGTTTAAAATATGTAATATTTACAAGAGATTCTGCCATAGCAGCCAAATCAAGCTTTGGAATCATGGAAACAACTTTCATGATTGGATTAATATGTTGTTCTTCTCGATAATTATTTAGTTTTTCCCAATAATCTTCTAACCTGAATAATTCATGTATCTGCTTGATAGGCTCAAAATGCTCATTTTCCTTAAAACAAAGTTTGAAAAA
>JBDRSZ010000013.1:0-4324 GCA_043824415.1 bacterium
TTTATTATCTTGTATACGCGTTGGCTTGAATATGGGTTTGCCTGATTCTGGAGTGAAGCGATGATCGCCGTCAAGATGAAAAAAGACAATCTCCATCATTTTCTGAACTCTATCAAACCGTTCGGCGCACTGTGGGGGCCTGTGAGCCGCGGCGATGGATTCGTGCTTGAGAAGGTGGAGGATTTTTCCCTGCTGGATCTGACTGCGCTCCGGACGAAGATCCCTTTCAAGAAACTACTTTTTCCTCCCAGGTTCTCGATGTTCCATTTCGACGGTGAGGGGATCAGGCCTTCCCTGGACGATTTTCCGAATCAGGTTTTGTTCGGACTCCATCCCTGCGACCTTCACGGACTGATGATTTTAGATCGATTCTTCACGATGCATTACGATGATCCCTATTATTTAGAACGCCGAAAAAGGACGGCCGTTATTGGACTGTCCTGCATTCCGGATGCGAGGTGTTTCTGCAAGACAACGAACACCCATTACGCCGAAGGCGGCTTCGATTTGGCGTTGACGGATTTGGATGATTTTTTCATCGTTTGGGTCGGGTCGAGCTTGGGCGATGATATGATCCGAGCATGCCCCGAATTGATGGAAGAGAAAATCAGTCACGATGATTTAAGGACGTACGTCGAATGGCGTCAACACCGTGAATCGTCGTTCACGCTGAATATGGATTTCGCGGGTATGCCGAGCATTATGGAGCTGTGCTGGGACGATCCGCTGTGGGAGGAATTGGGTGAGAAGTGCCTCTCGTGCGGCGCGTGTACAGTCGTCTGTCCGACCTGCCCATGTTTCAACGTCTTGGATGAAGTCGAACTCGACGGAAGAGCAGGACAGCGCATTCGGAGGTGGGATTCCTGCATGTTCCGTGAGTATTCGATGGTCGCGGGCGGGCACAATTTCCGTGAATCACGGGCGGAGCGTTTAAAACTCCGTTTCACGCACAAACTGCAGGCTTTCGTGGGGAAGTTCGGGGAACCGGCGTGCGTGGGGTGCGGCCGGTGCATCGACACGTGTCCCGTGGGTATCGACATCAAGACGGTGGGTCTGCGTCTGAGGGGCGAGGAGGCGACGGTATGCAAACGGTGATGGCGGACAAGAATCCATACTGGGCCGAACCCGTACGGCTGATCCGAAGGTATCCGATGAAGGAGAACGTCCATTTTTTCCAGGTCAGGGCCGTGGATATGGACAAGGCGCTCCATCTGGATTATTCTCCAGGACAGTTTATGATGATCTCTCTGCCCGGCGTGGGTGAGGCTCCGTTTTCGATCTCGTCGACGCCTTCCAGGCCGGGTCTTCTGGAATTCGGAATCAAGCGCGTCGGAAACATGACGAACGCCATTTTCCGGCTGAAGGAGAATGACGTGTTCGGCGTTCGCGGGCCGTACGGAAACGGTTTTCCAGTGGACCGGATGCGTGGGCACGATCTCGTCATCATCATGGGAGGACTGGGTGCGGTACCCCTTCGGTCTCTCCTCCTGTACGCCTTGGACAACCGCGATCAGTTCGGAAAGCTGGCTTTGATTCACGGCGCGCGGAACCCTTCGGACATGCTCTTTGCGGAAGAATTTTTCCACATGATGGACAGGGACGACTTGGAGTGCTACCTGACTGTGGATCAGGACGATACGGGTAGGTGGCCGTACGACACGGGTCTCGTCACCCGCCTGATTCCCCGACTGTCTGGCATCGATCCCGAGAAAACATTCGTAACCGTTTGCGGACCTCCGGTGATGTATAAATTCGTCGTGGCTGAGATATTGAAACTCCATGTTCCGAAGCATCAAATCCTGATGACGCTGGAAAGGCGGATGAAGTGCGGCGTGGGGAAGTGCGGCCACTGCATCATCGGCGGATACATTTACACGTGTTTTGAAGGACCGGTTTTTTCGTACTGGGACGTTCTCCACATGCAGGGACTGATTTGAAATGAAAAGAGGATTGGAGAATGTGGAGCGGTTGAATGTGGGTCTTTTCGGGTTCACGGGGTGCAACGGGGATCAACTGACGATCATTCACAGCGAAGATCGATTGTTGACATTCTTCGAAGGGGCGAACATCCGGTCGTTTTCATTGGCCAAGAGCGACAACGACGAATCACGCTTGGACCTGGCCTTGATCGAGGGTTCGGTATCGAACCAGGAACAGGCTGAGGGAGTGAAGGGAATTCGGCGAAGGGCCGAGATGCTTGTGGCCATAGGCAACTGTGCGTGCTACGGAGGCATTCAGGCGATGGAACTGGGCACGAAGGGATGGGATCAACGCTTCCGTGATGTGTACGGGGAAGCGTTTTTCACACAGCGCACTCCCATCGAGTCGAAGCCCGTTGATGTTTTCGTTAAAGTCGATTTTTACATCCCGGGATGTCCCATTGATGCGGATCAGTTTTTCCATTGTTTTTCCCATTTTCTTCACGGCAATACGCCGGTCATGCCGGACTATCCAGTCTGTAGCGAGTGCCGATGGCGGGAAAACGACTGTCTGCTGTTGAAGGATGTCCTCTGCGTGGGTCCTTTGACAGCATCCGGATGCGGCGCCCGATGCCCTTCGCACAACCTGCCGTGTGTGGGATGTTGGGGATTGGTGAAGGAAGCCAACGTGAGCGCCGAATTCGAACTTCTGAAGGAAAAGGGATTTTCCGTCGAGGAAATTAAAAGACGTATGCGCATGCACGCGGGCAGTGGTATGATGGAACCTTTGAAGAAGATATTGGGAGTTCTCTGATGCGGGAAATCGTCGTAGAGCCCTTATCCCGAGTCGAGGGCGAAGGGGGGCTCACGATACAGATGGAAGGGAAGCGGTTGAAAGAAGTCCGTTTCGATATCCTCGAAGGAACACGGCTTATCGAAACGCTCGTCGTGGGGAAGACGCCCGCAGAGGACTTGAGCATCGTCTGCCGGATCTGCGCCATCTGTACGGTATCCCACAGACTGGCCGCCCTGCGCGGGTTGGAGAAAGCTCTCGGTATTGAGGTGCCGCCCAAGGTGGAGTTGATGCGTCGGCTGATGCACTTGGGGGAATGTCTGGAGAGCCATTCGCTTCATGTATTTCTTCTGGCCCTGCCGGATTTTTTAGGGTATCCGTCCGCAATCGCCATGACGGAGGAATACGGTGAGGACGTGATGAAGGCTTTGTCGCTTAAGAAGTATGCGAACCGTATCATGGAAGTGACGAGCGGCCGGATGATTCACGGCGAGAATCCGACGGTGGGCGGTTTCGGACGTTATCCTGATTCCTCAGTTCTCCTTGATCTGAAAAAACAGGCGCAAGAGATGCTCCCATTCGCAGAGAGAGGGGTCGATCTTGTAGCGGGATTGGAGGTGCCTTCCTTCTTTGAGTCGGATACTGTTTTCATGTGCTGTGAACCCGGGAACGGAGAGTATGGATTGTGGGGCGATGAGATTCGCATCTCCGACGGCGAGGTGGTGGATTGTGAACAGTATCAAAAAATCGTGAAAGAGCGCGTGGTCTCTCATTCATCGGCGAAACACTGCCTTCACAAGGGGAAGCCGTTTACAGTGGGCGCTCTGGCTCGGCTGAATAATCTTGGCGAGAGATTGGAAGGAAAGGCTGGCGACCTTTTTAAGAAACATTGGACGGAACGATGGCGGAAGAATCCGATGTTCAACAACGCGGCACAGGCTGTTGAGATAGTCTGGGCATTGGAACAGATTCCCAGGAATGTGGACAGCATCCTTGAAATCGAGGAAGTCCCCAAGATCGTGGCTCCGACTCGGAAAGAGGGCGAGGCTGTGGGCGTTGTCGAGGCGCCGAGAGGAACGTTGTATCATCATTACAAAATTCGGGATGGACTCGTGGCGTCCGCGAATTTCATCATTCCGACGGGACAGAACTTGGAGGACTGTGAAAGGTACTTGCGGAAAGCTGTGGAAGAGTTCATCCAACAAGAAGCCGACGATGAAACGATCCGCGGGCAATGCGAGATGATTGTCAGGGCGTACGATCCATGTATCAGTTGCTCAACACACACCGTTATTGTGGATGATTCAAGAGGACCGAATAGAATACCGAAGAAGATATGATAGTTCAGGAACGCGATTTTATGTGTATACACAGCACGGTGAAGCCACAAATCCCAAATCGCCCAAATACACAAATTACAAATAAGTCTCAAATCCCAAACATCCAAAGAGGATTACCCATAAAACTAGGAAGAGTTAGAGTTCAATCGAAAATGGACCGGAAAGTGAATCATGAAGGAGACAACGAATGAAACACGAATCTTACAATCCGTTCAAGACAGCGCAGGCTCAATTCGATAAAGTAGCCGAAATGCTGGGTCTGGATCAGGGGA
>JBDRSZ010000014.1:0-9136 GCA_043824415.1 bacterium
CATGAGGAGGTAGAACAGATGGTACGGATGCTCGCAGTGCGCGGGTACGACGGGAAGCCGAACGTTGTACGTGTCCGCCCACTCTGTGAGTTGGTCGGAATAATACATCCAGATGCGTTTTCGTATGGTTTGAATTTTATCTTTCGCTTCGAATTGAGCGAGCAGGAATGCTGCAAGCAAATCGGAGAGAAGGTAACTCGACCCGATGTCCACCCATGTATATTTAACGACCTGACCGCGGAAGAAACGGCTCCGGTTCGTCCCCTTCTCCCGGATGATTTCCGCCCGGTCGATATACTCTGGTTTGTTGACGACGAGGGCGCCTCCCTCTCCGCATGTGAAATTCTTCGTCTCGTGAAAGCTCTGTACGGCCAGATCGCCGAAAGTCCCCAGGAGTTTTCCTCTGTATTTTCCGAAGAGGCCGTGGGCGTTGTCCTCAATGACTGGCAGGTTGTGTTTTTTCGCGACGGGCAGGATCGCATCCATCTCGCATCCGATTCCTGCGTAATGGACTGGGATGACGGCTTTTGTCCTGGGTGTGATGAGGCGCTCTATGAGGGATTCGTCGAGGTTGAGGGTGTCGGGCCGGATGTCGACGAACACGGGCCGTGCGGCCTGCCTGACGAACGCGATGACCGTGGAGACGAATGTGAAGGACGGCATGATGACTTCGTCACCGGGCTTCAGATTGAGCAGGAGCGCGGACATTTCCAACGCGTGGGTGCATGAAGGCGTCAGCAGGACCTTGGGGACAGCGAGGGTTTTTTCGAGGAATTCACTGCACTTTTTCGTGAAGGGCCCGTCGCCGGAGATGTGGCCGTTGGCGATGGCTTGGGCGATGTATTCCTGCTCATTGCCGATAAATAGGGGTCTGTTGAAGGGAATTCGATATTTTTGCATTCGGATACTCCGATTTTATAAGGATCTTGACTTTGGCAATTTTCAAATATGAACTGATCAGCAGAACGATTTTCAAAAAATACCTCTTTTATCAAGGATTTGCAGAAATCATGTCTTTTTGATTTGGAAAAAACACCCTCTCTTTGTCTCTCCCTGAAGGGAGAGATGATGATTGATACATGATTTCTGCGAATCCTATAAATCTTCACCTATCCTCTCCTTTGGAAAAGGAGAGGGATCGATTGTTTATTTTTTGAAAATCGCGCTTCCAGTTGGTCGTTTTTAAAAGGATTGGCTAATTATCATTCTCAAATTTGCCCAATTTCAGTTAGGACAATGAAATCGTCGACCCGTTCGGTTCTCTTCTCTCCAGCCCCAAATGTAAAGAGGCGCTTCGGGTCCCGCGTTGAAGAGCAGGTCCAGAATGCTTACGTCGTGACGGAACGGGGGATGAAGCTGGGGATATTCGGGGTAGCCGGAATAATCCTTGTAGATGAGTTCAATGCCCGTTTCTTTGAAACGGGTTTCATCGATATATTCTCTGGCGGACGGACCGGAAATATACCGAGCGGCACCCGCTTTCTTTAAAAGGCAGATGAGTCTTTCGAGCTTGTTTCCTTCGAGTCTGAAGTTGCACGAATCGTCGAATTCTGTGGATATTCCCAAGAACTCCCTTGAGATTGAGACGATGAGCTGCCTGTTCAGATCGGAGAGACTGCGATGTGTTTTCCTCAGATAAAATTCCTCCAAAAAAGGCTCGTATTCGTGGAAATAGGGAGCGCTACCGTACCACTGTTTCAGGCTGTGCCAATGCTTTTTTGCCCACCTTCGGTCTTCGATTTCGACTTCGCAAATCAGCCGGTTCAGGCTCGTGCCGACAGGAATTGTCAGCCACATCATTCCCCTGTCTGTTTTAATTTTGTTCCTGTTCCGCCAGTCGTTCTTCGTGTACTGAATGTCGTCGTAGAAGATGAACAGATCCGCGTCGTGGATGATATCGAAGTATCCCTTCCACGGGATGTAATTGGATTGAATGACTGCGACGGTTTTTTGTGACATCATCGTCTCATTCCGTTTGACGCTTCCAGGGAATTTCGGGGGATTTGTTCTCCCGCCGCCTCCATTCATCCAGATGTCGGTTGATGATTTTTGTCATGTGCATCGCTCTGTCTTCGTCGAAATACTGATCGTTGAATAAATTCACGATGCTTTCGTGCACGATTTCTGCACTCTTTGATCGTGTCGAGGAAAAAATTCCGTCCAGGGATGCGTAGTGAGAGCTGGCGAAAAGTCCTTCGTCGAATATCTTCTGCAGCAGCTCTGTTTTCTTGGGGACGATGATGTGAAAGCGCCAGTTTTGATATTTTGAATCCAGTTGTACTTCTTTCGGAAGGTTCTCTGAATAAATGCTGTTAAGATCGCGTTTCTGTTCTTTTAAGGACGGGATTTTGCTCTCGACCCAAGATCGGTATTCTTGAAAGGGCATTTCCGGCTTTGAAGTGTTTAGCCAATCGGAATCCAGGTAGAAGAATGGGGTGCGGTTTTGGATGGCGTGTTTGTATTGACGAGTTAAGTCGTCCAAGCATTCTTGACGGAATTGTGTTTCGCATTCCTCATACGCGCGTTTTGGATTGATGAATCCGAATCCGCCGAATTCAATGTCGATGCATTTCGAATAACCAGTGCTGAACAGGATGAGGTCGATGGATGGATGGGATGGAGGATTAAAATTGGGGAAGCAGAGACATCGGTCGTCAATGACGAGGATATTCTGATGGATTTGTTTGATTTGGTTGAAGAAGGGATTCACGTTGCTCTCGATTCCATAGGAGCGAACGAACAGGATTCCTCCGTACTTCTCCGGTTCCCCGTTCAGGCGTTCGAGGACAAGGCGCCGGTCGATGCAGAAGTCGCCCAGAGAGATGTCGACGAATTCGAACGGTTTTTCCGCTTTTAAAAAGGCGAGTGGAACGATGGGACAGACGTTGCTGGGGAGCAGAAAGGGTTTGTCGTTGCGTACGGATCGCAGGAAATTGTACAGGATCGACATGGCCCGTTGTCCGAACAGAGGAACCATGTTCATGTCGCCTTCGGTTTTGCCGGATTCCCGTAAACGAGCTGGTCTGGTTTTACGTGACGCGTGACGTTCGATCCCATACCGATAAAAGCGAAGTCTTCGACGGTCAAATTTTCTCTGATGGAAGCATTCATCCCGATGAATACACCGTTGCTGATGGTGACATGGGATCCGATGCAACTTGAGGCGGCGATGAAGTTGAATGATTCGATTTTGGTGTCGTGCTCCACGACGACGTTGGTGTTAATGATGTTAAAATTCCCGAACCAGACGTTTGCATGAATGGCGGTGTTGGCGAGGATGACGTTTCCTGCGCCCGTTCGAACGCTTTTTGCCACGTATGCCGATGGATGGATGAAGTTTGTGAATCTGTCACGATGAATGCCATAGCTCTTCAGGAGCGACACCCTTTCTTTCATGACTTCCGGCTTGTACAGAGCGAAGATGATTTTCACGTCGGACTGGAGATACTTCTCCGCGAGCTCTTTCGGTCTGCACAAAATCGGGTAGCCGCAGATGGACGGGCCCAGGGATGCGTCATCGATGGCCCAGCCGAGGAGTTCGACTTTGGCGCCGTATTCCTCCTTCGCATGGAGGATGTGCTCTGCGATGTTGACGGCCGTTCCCTTCCCTCCGATGATGATTATTTTTTCGATGTCCGAGTCTCCTCTTCGGTTGTCTCACTGACGACATAAACGGGACGCTCCGTGCTCCGGTCGAACATTCGGGCCAGATACTCCCCGATGATACCCAATGAAAACAGCTGGGCTCCTGAGAAAATGGCGATGATGGAACCGAGGAATGGAAACCCGGGTACGGATGTGCCCTGGATGAAGTAACGTCCCACGACGTAGATGAACACGCCGAATCCAAAAATGGTGAATGTAAAGCCGATGAAGCTGGCGAGCCGAAGCGGTCCCGTGCTGAAACCCGTGAACATCAACATGACCTGGTTGAACAGCTTAAAGAATGTGTAATTCGATTTTCCGATGCGGCGCGGCTCGTAGTCGATTTCAACAGTCGCGAATCGTGTGGTGCCCCAGGCCAACAACACGTCGAGCATGAGATCGGGGCTGCGGTATTCGGCGAAGGCTTTTCGGATTTCGGTCCGGAATGCGCGGAACGCATTGATGTCGCGGACGTTTCGGATCCCCATGGCCCGTGCCATCGCCCACTTGATGTATTTGGACAGAAGGTTTCGCCACAGCGAATGGGGAAGCTTGCGGGGCGTCCCGTAGACGACGTCGTGGCCCTCGCTGAGTTTATTGAGCAGCGCAGGGATTTCTTCGGGGTATTGCTGCAGGTCGTCGTCCATCGTGACGATCGTTTCGTATTTTGCGGCACGGATGCCGCAGAGAAGGGCGTTGTGCTGGCCGTAGTTTCGCATCAATCTTAGTCCGCGGACCTGTGGAAAATCCTCGGAAAGTTTTTGGATCACCCCCCAGCTTTGATCGCTGCTGCCGTCCTCGACGAGGATGATCTCGAATGCTTTCGTCACTTTTGATAGGATGTCAACCAACCGCTTGACGAGCACGGCCAGCGACCCCTGACTGTTGTAGACCGGAATGACGGCCGATACGGAAAACACGGCTGCTTTATCGCTGGATGGGATTGTTATTGCGGGCGATTTTTTCATAGATAAAGACTCCGAACCGCCGGTCGCTCGATATAAACGGAGCGCGCACCGGACGGAATTGTTCTTTGTGATCGTCAAAATAGGTATACGGGATGTGATCCGGATTTGAGTTGGGCCGGTAGGAATAATGGGAATCCCAGAGAATGTAAGCGCCGACGGGCGCATCTTCAACATCTTTTTTTGTGATGTATTTAAAAGAATTGGGAAAATCGTACATGGTTTTGCCGTAGAAATAGAAAAACATGCTGTGATTGAGGAGGAAGGGGCGATTTTCGATCCTGCTGGTTTTCGCCCATGCGACGACCTGCTTCATCGCGACGTCTTCAGGGGAGAGCTTCATGGGTTTAACTGTCACGAGTGCGAAACCAACCGAACAGACCGTTAAGAAAACGAGGTATTCTTTCCTTCGAGAGAGGAGGAACACGCCCGCGATTGTGATCAGGGTCATGAGCACGGGCACGGGATCGACTTCTTTCGTGAACGCAAGGTTGTTGTGCTTGTATTTCATGAAGATGAAAACGAGAAGCATGTAGGGCACGAGTATGATGAGGAGTTTTTTCTTGTCCTTGCGCTGCAGCAGCCGGTCGATGGCGATGGCGCCCAAGACGGCGATGAGCGGCGCGACGAGGACGATGGCCCGAAGGTTTCCCGCCCCGGAAGGTCCAATCGTCAATTCTCTGATCTGAAAAACACAGTGCTGAAGATAGGGCACGGCCAACGGAGCGAGAATGGGCCAATGGGCCTTTTCTTTATAAAAAATAATCTGACCCGCGTAGACCAGGAAAAAGATGACGGCCAGAGCGCCGTAGACGGTTAATGACATCTTTGGAAAATGGAAGAATCCCATGGAGAGGGCGGAATACTGTGCCTGGATTCTTCCCATCCCGCCGAACAGGCTGTTGTAGAGGTACAAGGGATCGCCGGTGGCGAGCCAACCCCATACGTGGTTCAGGAGGGGGAAGGTCAGAAGGGCGAACATCGGGACGAATTTTTTCCGGACTAAAAAATAAAGTCCGTACAAGCCGGCCAGGGTGTAGAGCTCGTAACGCATCATGAGCATGTAGGATATGGCCAGAGAAGAGATGAGGGTTCTGTTTTTTAAATGGAAATAGACAGCGGTCAGGATGAGCAAAGCGCTCAGCAGTTCCGAATAATTCCGGAAGGAGAGCTGGAGCCAGAACGGCTGTAAAATCAGGAGGAGGAATGCGAATAGGGGAGTGCGGCAACCGACAGATTCCGCGATTTTGTATGCAAGATAACAGCAGAATGCTGAGAGGAGGCAATTTATGAGGAGCACGGCATGTGGGCCTAACAGCGCAGGGATAACGTAGAGAAGTTTGAATCCCGGCTTTGCCCAGATGGAGAGGATGGAATTCGGATCGTGCCAGAATCCCCGCATGCTCAGGTAATGGCCGGCTTCGTCGTGCTGGTAGAATCCGTCGGACAAGAACGAGTAAGCAAAGTAGATGGAGGCTGCGAGCAGCGTCAGGCCGATGAGCTGGGATTCGCGCAGACGAAATGGACGCTCCTCGGCATCGACAGGACGTTGCGATTTAAATCTGCCCTGATCCTGCATTCTTTTTTTCCGTGCCGCCCGCCGGTCTCTCTTTTTATTTTTTTTCATAGGACTCCTTGCCCGCATCGGATGTATTCCTGCGGTATTGAACGAAAATATCCTGGAGTTGAGAACTCCGGGGGTAATCCCTGATCGCTCTTTTGAAGAAGGCGTTCGCTTCTTCCGATTCTCCCGAATCCGCGTACGCCCGTGCGATGAATCGGTAGGCTTTTTCGGAGAATCGTATGTCGGGGAAATCGGAAAAATATCGGAGCATGTCCGCCTTGCCGGATCGGTTCAGAGTCGTTCTTATGGCATGTTCTGTCTCTTCGAACAGACCGCGTTGTCTTTTGCCTGAAGTATCAGGAATGTTCATGGCCGAGGATTCCTGTCGGAGTATTTTCTTCCCGATGGACATCATGCCTTCAAGATCGCCCCTTCGGACGTATTTTGTGAAGAGTCTGTACTGAAGCTCCACGTCGTCCGGGTTTTTCTCATGGCTCCTGCGGATTTCCGCGACTGTGTTTTTCCCCTCGAGAGCATTTTTGAGAAAGTCTAAAAACCGATTTCTGTAATTCGCCAGGTCGACGATTCGATCGATTTCATTCCCGTCGGGCTGCACGAGAAGGAGTGTCGGAATATGCTCGATGTTGTACGCTTCTTGGAGCGCTTCCGTGCGATCTCCATCGTCATTTAATCGTACGGGAATGTAATGATCGTTCACGAACGCGCTGAACTCAGCGCTCTCGAACTGGTCTTCGAGGTTCGATCCTTCGCCTCACCCTTCTCCGCAGGAGAAGAGAACGAGGACGATTTTATTCTGTGCGGCCGCAGTTTCCGCTGCCTGTTCGATCGTGCCCCTGAACCAAACCGTCTGAGCCAATGATTTCGATGCGGCAATCAGAACGAATAACAAAAGAGTCCAATTTTTTAAGCGCACTGTCAAGCGATTCATTCCATCCTTGCGGGTTAGTCGAATTCAGCCGGTAATGCGATGTTGCGATGATGTCTGAAAAGCATTTGAATCTGGCCGGGCGTCACGCGCGTCTCAGACAGATTGGGGAGGCTGTCCTCTGAGAAGAATGCGACTCCGTCTGTTTCAATCGTTTTTTCGGGCTTTCCTCCGATGAGATCACAGATGAAAAAGAGTTTGTAGACGGAATAGTAGAACGGCGTGTGCGCATGTTTATCCCTGTCGTATACGGCCGCGAGTTTGGCGCACTTCGTCAAAAAGCCGGACTCTTCGCGTATCTCACGTACGATCGATTCACTCGGGGATTCGTTCACGTCGGCCCATCCGCCGGGGAGCGTCCATGCATTGTCGGAGCGTTCGCGCACCAATAAAATTTTAGCTTCCTTGAAGACACCTCCCCGCACATCGACTTTGGGTGTTGCATACCCCTTCTCAGACGAGAACAGATGCTTGATTTTCTCGGTCTGTATGTCTGCACACGAAGCGAGCATTTCACTGGCTACGGTTTTCAGCTGTTCGTACCGTTCTTTATCGAAGGGATCTTTCGTGAACGCCAAACCATTCTGAGAGATGGCTTGGATGCTTCTGCACCATTGTAGGAATCGTTTATTCATCGACAAATGATACTGAATAAATCCCATAATTTCAAGTGAAAAATCCCACAGATTTTCCTTTCATTTTTATCCTCTCTTTTCTATATTATCGAAACGGAACAGAATATCGGAGTGGTTGTTTGAGAACGTTCGTCCATTTTATCGCGCGGAAATGGATTCGGGACTGGGAGGACAGTCACGACCCGGAAGTCCGGAACCGGTACGGCTCGATGGAGGGCTGGGTCAGCATTGTCGTGAACTTTGTCCTGTTCGTTGTGAAAGGCGTTTTCGGCGTACTGACGGGGTCCGTGTCTCTCATCGCCGACAGCTTCCACACGCTCTCGGATGTCTTAACGTCGGTCGTCATCGTGGCTTCATTCCGCATGGCCAAGAAGCCCTCGGATGCGTCGCATCCGTTCGGACACGGACGGATGGAGGCGATTGCAGCGGTCGTTGTGGCGGTTCTCTTGATGGTTGTGGGAGTCGAGATCTTCAAGAGCAGCGTGGATCGCATCCTCCATCCGAAGGATTTCGACGCGTCCTGGCTGGTGATCGGCATCATCCTCTCCACTGTCATCATCAAGGAGCTGCTGGCTCGTTTTTCGCGGGAGCTTGGCCGCATGATCAGATCGACGGCTTTGGAAGCGGACTTCTGGCACCATCGGTCGGATGCCATTTCTTCGGTTTTGGTGGCACTCGCGTTTTTTGGACAGCGTTTCGGATTCCCGCATTTAGACGGTCCGGCGGGTATCATCGTTGCTGTGATGATCGCTTATGCCGGCTGGGAGATCGCCAAGAAAGGCATAGACGATCTCCTGGGAGCCAATCCTTCGAACGATCTTGTTCAGAGAGTGAAGAGCACTGTTCGAGAATTTCCAGACGTGCTGGACGTTCACGATCTCATCGTTCATCAGTACGGGCAGGCAACGGTTCTTTCGTTTCACATCGAGATCTCGGACGAGCACTCCCTCAAGTTTGGCCATACGTTGGTCGAGAAAGTCGAGATAGTCATTAATGAGAAATTCCACACGCATGCAACGGTTCATCTCGATCCCGTCAACCTGCGCGACCCCGAACTGAAGGAAATCGGGGCCTTCCTTAAGAATTGGTTCAACGAAGGGGAGGGCAATGTTTCCTTCCACGATCTTCGGACGGTGGGCGAAGAAGCGAAGACTGTCCGCATTGATTTGGTGATTGATCCGAAAATGAAGGACAATGAAATCGGAGAGTTAGAACGTGCACTGCGGGAAGCGTTGATTGACGCATTTCCTTCTGTCGTCGGCGTGGACGTTGAGGTTGAGCCCAGGTATGCAGTATAGATCGGGATATTGGATGCAAAACCTTATGCTGCGGGTTGCCGCTGCGGTCTTATTCTGTTCTGTAACTCTTTCTTGGGCATGGG
>JBDRSZ010000015.1:0-16608 GCA_043824415.1 bacterium
AATTCTCGCCCGACAATTTACTGGCGGCATACGGATTGAGTGTAGTCAGTCGGTCGTCTTCATTGATGGGTATGTACCTGGGATTCCCGTACACGGATGCGGATGAGGTGTATACGACGCGTTCCACGCCATATGCTTTCGCCGCATTCAGGACATTAAACGTCCCTCCCGTATTCACCTGGAAATCCAACAAGGGCGATACCGTCGAAACGATGATGTTCCGCACGGCCAAGTTGAAAACGATATCTGCCATTTTCACGAGACTTGCCACAAGATCGTAATCCGTGACCGTGCCCTCAATGAACTGGATCTCCTTCAAATGAGCGATATTCTCCCGCCGCCCGGTAAAAAGATCATCCAGAACAGTCATCGAAGCGCCTTCCTCCACCAGCGTGTCTACAAGATTCGAACCGACAAATCCTGCTCCTCCCGTTACGAGTACTTTCTTGTTCCGAAATCGCATTTAGGCACTCCTCTACTTATTTAATATGCTTGCTTTCTGAACCATATCTGATTTAATGCGCATCTTTGGTTTTCATCACGAATGGAATCGTCTTCAGCATGATGCGCACATCCAAACCCAAACTCCAATGATCTACATACCACAGATCGAATAAAATGGATTCTTCGTAATTCTTCGGCGTACACCTCAAGTTGATTTTCGACCAACCCGTCAGCCCTGGCTTCACATCCAAACGTCGGCGGTACCATTCTTTGTATTCCGTGACCTCATACACCGGATGGGGTCTCGGACCCACAAGAGACATATCCCCCAAGAAGATATTGATGAGCTGGGGCAGCTCATCTAAGCTGGTCGATCGAAGAAATCGTCCTATTTTCGTCGTCCGTCCATCGACATAATCAATGTATCCTGCAAGAAGATCGACCCTATCCTCCGCACACGTACTCTCGCTCAATAAATATTTCACATATTGCCGATGTTCGTCCTCAGAATTTTCCTGGCGCATCGAACTGAATTTCCAGATAATGAACGTTTTTCCTCGATTGCCAGCGCGTTTTTGTCGGAAGAAAACAGGTCCGCCTGTATCGATTTTGATCAGAATTGCGATGACGACGAAGAGGGGGAGACTCATGAGCAACAGAACACCCGATATGATGAAATCCAATCCCCTTTTCACGAGTCCCTGTAATGCCATCGTCAGATAGTCTTTTAAACTCCCCTCCATCAGAGAATCACGTTCCATTGCGACATCACTGAAAGAAGCCGTAATCCCGTCCTCGATGGCCGTTCCAAAATACCGAAATAACTTCGGTAACATGAACTTACTCCAGGAATATTTTAAAGGAATTCTTCTCATCTTCATTTTATGATAATACATGATCCAATACAATCATTGTGTTATTCATTTCATTGATATGTCAAGAAATTCTTACATCCCATTCTACAGTTCGTATGAAATCTTTATACAAACCGGTATCCAAGGCCATGTATTGTCTGAATATATTTCGAAGGTTGCCTATTCTCACCCAGCTTTTCCCGCAGCCGTTTCACATGCACATCGACAGTTCGATTCGTAACGTACGTTTTCTCTCCCCAGACCTTATCCAGAATCTCATCCCGGGAAAAAACGTAGTCCCTATGCGAAGCGAGCAAATAAAGGAGTTTGAATTGTGTGTACGTCATGTCGATAAGCTTTCCATCCTTTCTGACTTCATGGGTATCCAAGTTGATGGAGATATCCTTAATCATTAATGCTCGGGGTGCATGATCCACCAAATCGATCCGGCGGACGAGAGCTTTTACTTTCGCGACCAATTCTTCTACCTCGGGAGGCTGGACAAAGAAATCATCTGCACCTTCTTCCAAGGCCTGGATACGTTCTTCGGCTTTCCTGCTTTTGGAGAGGAGGACCAATGCCGTTTTCCGACAGTTGTCACGGATAATTCTCGCGATCTCTTTTGTCGTACCATTCACAAGATCCCAGTCGACCACCATGGCGTGCGGGTTTTCCTTTTTTAAAAAACTCATCGCCTGATACGAATCTTCCGTGCGAAACACATCGAAATTGGCCCTTATAAAAGCCCCTTCAATCTTGTCGCCGATCTTTGAATGAGCAATCAAGACGACTATTTTCTTTGTATTCATTGTTCTTTCCACCTTATTTAAACTCTCTCTTTTTTCTCTAAAAGAAAATCCAACCTGTGACCAACCCTCTCATAGGCAAGTCGTGTACCACAATATTCACACGAGGCCTAATTCTCTATATTCTCAATCGATTAGACAGTTAATTTTCAACCATCATTTCTTCATTTATTTGACGAAACGGCAACATTTGCCTCTTTGATGTAGGAACATTTTTCATTTGCGTCATATATGTGTCTTTATCATCTCGCTGAGTAAGGCATAGAAAACGAAGACAATGAATATGAAGATCCTGAGAATAAAAAATACCGCGGAGATCATCCGCGGTATTTCATGATTTTGTATTAGAAAAAGAATATCAGGACAGGAGAATCATTTTGGGGGAGGTAATAAAAATCTGAGTCCAGTGAAGTCAGGACTCAGAATGATGGACTTTGACGAAATTGTTCCGAAGTTGAGTTAATGACCGAACATCAGAAGGTAAATGTAAACGAGCGGGCCGACGAGCAGTGGACTGTCGAATCTATCTAAAAATCCACCATGCCCTGGAAGTATATTTGAAGAATCCTTCACGCCACAATCTCTTTTGTACAAAGATTCGATGAGATCGCTGATCTGTCCGAATACACCGACGATAACACCAATGACCACGCAATCGACGATCGAGAAAGACGGCACCAGCAGATATCGGAGTCCAATCGAAGCCAGAATACCCGTAAAGAATCCGGCAAAAGCGCCCTCCCAAGTTTTTTGGGGACTGACACGTGGGAATAGTGGATGTTTACCGAATTGAGCACCGAATAGATATGCCCCCGTGTCGCATATCCATATCGTAGAAAAAATCAGGATAACAATCCAGCCGCCAAAACGGTATGGTAATCCCATACGGATGGGCAGTTCCCTGATTAAAATGAATGAAGAAAAAAGAGAAAGATAAAGCACTCCGAAAAATGAGATCGCAACGTTAGCCAGCGATTGTGGTTTGCCTTTGAATAATTCTATCAATAAAAAACCGAACAAAATGATAAAAAGGATGTATCCCAGCCATGTACCACCGTGTATGTAAAATTCTATAGTAATCGCAAGGACGGATACGATGCCATAACTTTTTGAGGGGGCAAAGCCTTTCTTTTGTGCAAGTCCGTACAATTCCCACAGAGCGATGGACGCGATGATGGAAACCAAAAAGAGAAAAAATATTCTGCCTAAAAGAATGACTCCAAAGATCAAAGGAATGTAAATCGCGGCAATACCCGTCCTTCTGGCGAGTTCTTTATTTCTCATCTGATGACTATCCTGAATTATTCACCACGGATCGACACGGAACACCACAGATTAAGAAAAAATATTTGATTAAAATAAAGAGAATTAAAAAGAATCATCCAAAACACAATTATAAACCAATTGAACGATACTTTTTAAATTTCCGTGTTTTATTCCGTGTTCGTCTGTGGTTTGTGAATGAATCAGACAATTCTGTTTTCAGCTCACTCAATCAATTCGAACTGAATACTCTGAGACGTCTCTTCCCCTGACGTGTTGTCTTTCACAGTCACGGTCAGCTGGGCAACGCCCTTCGGAAGCTTGCCCATGTCCAAAGAAATGTACTCCAACGATTCGGATGTCGATCCCTCGTGATCGTACACTGTCGATATTCCGGACTTATCCCCCTTCGTGAACAGTCTGCCGATGGCGCCGAATGTCTTCGAGAAGAAGCTCCGCTTGTGCTCCAAAAGGTCTACGGTATGCGTGACTGTGTACAGCGTCTTGCCTGATGGGTCAAACCTCAGGTTGTACACTTCGAAATACACGAAGATCGGGCGGTCTTTCCTGATGACGGTGTACGGATACGGAACAATCCGCAGTCCCTTCTTCACGAAACTCCCCTCCGTGTCCGAAGGCTTGATGTCCGAGGCGAGCTGAATGTCGCTCATGTCGAGGAAGGTGCCCCTGAAATCCCGGACTTCGAATTCGTTCCGGTACAGTCCCTCTGCATTCCCCTGCGGATTCTGAATCTCAAGGGCCAGAAGGTGTTTTCCGGGCGAGAGCGCGAAGTCCTCCTGGTGTAGGAAGAGCATTCCCTGGATTTCTTCCTGGGAGTTGGCCCGCAGGGAAAATTCCCTCCGCTGGTTCTGCACGTCCACGTACTCCGAATCCTGCACGACGGCCTGGTAGTTGAGGGTTGTGATGAGGCCGCCTGCCACGTTGGAGTAACTGAGCTGGCTGTTCGACACGCCCAGGTAGACTTCCGTCCTCGACTTGCCCTCGGTTCCCCTGAACTGGCACAGGTTGTAGATGAAGGGAAGGCTCCTGCCTTCGGGCTCGTAATGAAAGACTTCCACGGGCGCTTTCTCGTAGGACGCATCGCGCTCTGCCTGAAAATTGACCATGACGTTTCTTGCGTCATCCGGCACCAGGAACATGTTGTACGAGTCCGTGAAATCAGCTCTCTCGCGGTACAAGCGGCGCGAAAATAACTGCTGTGCACCGCTGCCGGCATAACCGAGGGGGGCTGCATCCGCCAGATCCGAGACGCGGTAGTATCCGACTCCCCTTTTCACAAAATCGAATGTCAATCCTTTTCTTATGCTTTTCTCGTAGCCCCAGGATTCGTTGTCTTTGATTCCTTCGCCATCCATCTGAGATGTGTACTTGCTGTCCGGAGGGCCGTATTTTACGTAGACTTTGCCGCGGTCGTCGTAGAACGGGGGGATGGCATCGAGGTACGTCTGCCGTGCAAAATCAACGCGTCTGTAGTGTTCGATGAGCCGTTCATTTTGTGCGGTTGTCGGGACGGGGTCTTTCCGTTTCCAGAATTTTTTGACGAAAGATCCTCTCGCTTCGATGGACAGCATTTTAAACTGATTTTGTTCTTCCGACTCCATGAGGATTTCCAGTTCCGCGTAGATTTCGTCCCACATTTTCGGATCGTTCATCCGGATGACTCCTTCGTAGTAGCTGTTTGTGGCGTCTTCCTCTCTCCCTGTTTCAAAGTAGACTTCGGAAAGTTTGAGCAAGGCTTTGCCCACCATACGGTCGGCTTCGATCATTCTTTGAAAGACAACCTCGGCGTTGACGTAGTCTTTGAGATAGTGATAGGCTATGCCCAGCATGAAGTCTGTATCCTTGAATTCCATGTCGGTTTCCAAGACTTTCTTAAACGTCTCGAGTGCTTTTTCGTAGTTACCCACCCCGCCTTTGAACATGTAGT
Organism: bacterium; assembly: GCA_043824415.1. GTDB lineage: Bacteria > Zhuqueibacterota > QNDG01 > QNDG01 > DSAB01 > JBDRSZ01. The sequence continues at coordinate 5,316 of JBDRSZ010000015.1, forward strand.
TCACACCGAGGTTGTACTGCGGGTCGAGATAATCGGGTTTCAGCGCCAGAGCTTTCATGAAGTGTTGCTCAGCTTTCGAATAATTATCAATCTTGAGCCATTCCATGATGATCTGCACCGGAATGATGCTTGTTCTTCCCTTTCTGTGAAAGGCCAATCCAAGACCGTTATAGGCTTCGGCTGAGTTCTCGTCCAGCTTGGTGCACTGTCTGAATACAGCAATGGCTGTGTCCCATTTGGCGATTTCGAGGTAGAGATATCCCAAACGTAGATAAGGGATTGGATTCTGCGGATCAAGAGATGTTTTTTTCTTCAGGACTTCGATGGCGTGTTTTACACTATCTTGCTTATCGACTTGGAGAATGGGTTTGGACCAACTGTCGGAGAAAAGGAAGATGATCAAAATGAATGACAGGGAAAACGCGCTTCTTATCCAATTCATTCGGGTGGCCATTGATGAATCCTCCTATAAGTCTCATTCATCATCGGATTTCAAAAGCCGGGTGATATATTTCTTTTCAAGAAAATTCGATTATAAAAAATCGTTCGGAGATTCGGATGAGTTGGGAGTTATATTTCTTTTTTGACGCTTTCAATTCATGATTCGTCTACTTCATTTCCGATATTTCTCAAACATTTTTCAATGTTCAGATTGTCATTATTTCAAGAGAATTATAGTGATAAAAATGGTAAGCTGAAGAAAAATTTCGGGGCGTCCGATTTGAACGCCCCGTTGTCCCTTCTCGTGGTCTTCGATCCTCTGAATAACCAGTCATAGAATACGAAAGAAAACGTAGAATGTCAAGACATTTTTTTCATTATTTGCGAAAAGTTTGTGGAATATATCGTTACTTTTCGAATAGATTTACTCATGAGAGTGTGGAATCATCCCCCTGCCACTCACTCCCATGGTCCTTCGATATACGTCTTCCCGAACACTTTCAACTTCATCAGGGGGTACGATGTCGGTTCCGTTTCCCACAGAAGGTCCAAAAATATCTTGCTTATTTTGTTATTTTACTGTAAATTTTAAACTAAATTTAGATCATTAGGATTTTTCATCGATGTTGAACAGTCGGGTTCTGGTTCTGAATCAAAATTATGAACCGATGAGCGTTTGCAGCGCCAAGAGGGCCATCGTTCTGCTGTATCTTCAGAAAGCGGAAATGATCGAGCGGAACCATGAAATGGTGCGCTCAGTGAGTACGTCGATTCCCCTTCCGAGTATTGTTCGCTTGAGCCGGATGATCCACGTTCCGAGGAAAAGAATTCTACTGAACCGGAAGAATATCATCAAGAGGGACAATCATCGATGTCAGTATTGCAGTACGACCGAAGGACCGGTCACTGTGGACCATGTCGTTCCCAAGGATCACGGGGGTCAGGATACGTGGGAGAATCTCGTTTGCGCGTGCATGGAGTGCAATACGGAAAAGCGTAATCGCACGCCCAAAGAAGCGGGGATGTCTCTTTTGAAAAAGCCGAGAAAACCAGGGTATTTGTTCTTCATTCAACATCTCATAGGTATTCCGGACGAAAGGTGGAAACCCTATCTTTTTATGGGAGATTAGGAGAGTCGGAAGGACGATGATGAAAAAAAAGAAACGGATTCTGAGCGGAATGCGGCCTACAGGAAGAGTGCACTTGGGCAGGTATGTTGGAGCGCTGGAGAACTGGGTGCGTCTTCAGAACGAGTACGAGAGTTTTCACATGGTTGCCGATTGGCATATGCTTACAACCGACCTTGAACACACAAGCGAGATTGCGAAAAACAGCTTGGAAATCATCATCGACTGGCTCAGCGCGGGACTCGATCCCGTGAAAAGCCCTCTGTTCATCCAGTCCCATATCAAGGAGCACGCCGAGCTTCACCTGATTTTTTCGATGCTCGTCACCGTACCCAGGCTGCAGCGGAACCCGACGGTGAAGGAACAGGCCAGAGACCTGGGCCTGGAATCCAATATGTCCTACGGCCATCTGGGATACCCCATCCTCCAGGCAGCCGATATTCTGATTTACAAAGCAAACGCCGTTCCCGTGGGTGAGGACCAGGCTCCGCATGTCGAGATCACGCGCGAAGTCGCACGTCGTTTCAACAACACGTTCGGTAGTGTTTTCCCTGAGCCTCAGACCTTTCTCACTTCGTTTGCAAGGCTTCCGGGTCTGGACGGACGCAAGATGAGTTCATCCATCGGCAATACGATATTCTTGGCGGACAGGCCAGAAGACATCGAGAAGAAGGTTTTGACGTCGTATACGGATCCGAACAAAATACGCCTGAGCGACCCGGGCAACCCGGATGGATGCGTCGTTTTTGCCTACCATAAAAAATTCCATCCTGAGAACATCGATGCGATCGAGGCCGATTGTCGGGGCGGAAAGCTCGGCTGCGTGGCCCATAAGAAGGATGCGGCTCGCATACTCATCGACGCGCTGGCTCCTTTCCGTCAGAAACGAAAATATTACGAGTCGCATCGAGATGAAGTCGAAGCGATCATCGAGGATGGAGATCGCAGGGCGAGAGAGGTGGCTCAGGCCACGATGGACGATGTTCGGAAAGCAATGCACATGGGGTAATCATCACGGAAGATGTCGAGAAAAAAGAAGGGTATCAGGTTCGACTTCCCAATTTCGAAGGTCCGCTCGATCTTCTTCTCTATCTCATCAAGAGAGAAGAGATCGACATCTATGATATCCCCATCGCAACGATCACAAAACAATACTTGGAACATATCGAACTGATGAAAGAGCTGGATTTGGAAGTAGCCGGTGAATTCATCCTGATGGCCGCGACACTGATCCAGATTAAAATGAAGATGCTGCTTCCGAGGGATGCGGCAGAGGGAGAGGAGGAAGAGGAGGACCCGAGGGCGGAGCTGGTTCGACAACTTCTGGAGTACAAGCGGTACAAGGAAGTGGCGGAATCGTTGATGGATTTTGAGACTCGGCAGCGGAGGATGTTCCCCAGATTGTACTTTGACTGGGTGCGGCCATACCGGAAAGCGGATGAAAGCTCAGAAGAATTCTTGAAGGATGTCACCCTGTACGATCTTCTGAAGGCGTTTCAATCGGTTTTGGATAATATGCCGAAAATCACGGCTCATGAAGTGGGAGTGATCGGGGTGACAGTCGAGGAACAAATCGAGTTCCTGAAGGGCTGTCTCGAAGAGAAAGATCGGATCGGTTTTAGCGAAATCATGGGAAAGTTCAAAGAGCGGATTGTTATCGTCGTGACATTTTTGGCGATTCTCGAACTTATCCGAACTCATAAAATCCGGATTCAACAGGTATCGATTTTCGGAGAAATCTGGATTCTTAAACGGCAGGTTTGAAATGGTGGAGAAGCGCACCGAATTCTTGAAACAGGTGGTGGAAGCGCTTGTCTTTGCTTCGGACGTCCCGATTTCCGCCGAACAGATCAGGGGGGTTGTCGAGGAAGTGACGGTCGCGCAGATTCGAAAGATGGTCGATGAGATGAATCATGAGTACAACAGCGCAGGCCGCGCTTTTCAAATCATACGGGTGGCGAACGGATATCAGATGGCCACGCGCGAGTTGTATGCGTCATGGATCCGGAAGTTTCTTCAAAAAAGGAGCTCATCGAAGCTGACGCAGGCTGCATTGGAGACGCTTTCAGTCATCGCGTTCCGACAGCCCGTGGGTAAGAGTGAGATTTCTAATATCCGCGGTGTGAATTGCGACGGCGTGATGCGGACGCTGCTCGAACGGAAACTGGTCACGATCTCAGGAAGGTCCCAGGGACCGGGGAGACCGCTGCTGTATAAAACGACGAGAGAATTCCTGCGCTATTTCGGAGTGAATGAAATTTCCGATCTGCCGAAACCCCGGGAGATCGAGGAATTGTTGAAGGAGGACAAGCATCTCCCCGAGGATGCAGTTGAATAAATACATCGCTCTGTGCGGCGTGACTTCGAGAAGGAAGGCAAACGCAATCATTCATCAAGGGCGTGTGTCTGTGAATGATGAGGTCGTCGAGACGTTGGGTCGCGTCGTCGATTCCGAGAAGGATATAGTTTGTTTAGATAGCCAAAGATTGCAGCCGCCGCAGCGTTATCGTTACGTCTTAATGAACAAACCGGACGGCGCCATCACTTCTGTATTGGACGGCAGGGGGAGAAAGACTGTACTGGACTTCGTGGATGGGGATGATCGTATTTTTCCCGTCGGCCGGCTGGATTACGATACGGAGGGAGTACTCCTCCTGACAAACGACGGAGAACTTGCCTACCGATTGACGCATCCGAAATACGAGATGGAGAAGGTGTACGAAGCCTGGGTCGAGGGCAGGGTTCATCAGAACGACCTTCAAAAACTTACGGATGGGATCGTTTTAAACGGAGGCGTTCGGGTTCGCGGGGAAGCCAGGATTTTAGGCCGGCGGGGCGGACAGACTCTTGTGGAAATCCGCGTTCACGAGGGGAAAAAACGGCAGATCAAACGCATGATGAAGGCCGTCGATCATCCTGTGGTTGCACTAAGGCGGACGCATTTTGCCGGACTGACTGTGGATGGCTTGGATACTGGAGAGTACAGAGATCTGACAGCCGGAGAGGTGGAGGCCCTTTATCGGCAGGTTGGTCTTTCTTGTTGATGTTATGATAGACATCGATTCATTTGACGAAGAGGAAATCAGGAAACGCCTTCAACGACAGGTGATGGATGGCAATATCCGTGTTACAATCCACGGACATGAAGAAATGCTGAACGAAGATGTTTCGCTAGATTCTATGTGTGAAGCAATTCAAAAAGGTAGAATCATTGAGAATTATCCTGAGCATAAGCGCGGCCCTTGTTGCTTAATCTGTGGCCAAACAAGTTCCAATCAATATTTACATGTGGTCTGTACAACTTCTTTAGAGGTGATCATTGTCATAACAGTATACAAACCCAAGACTCCCCAATGGGACACTCCTTTTCAGAGAGGGACGTAGAATGAAATGCAGCATTCAAGGTTGTCCTGGTGTATATACAAATACAACAATCATCCACACGGTATGTCAGGATGATGAGGTTTCTGTCATTGAAAATGTACCGGCGGAAGTTTGCACAGTTTGCGGTGACACACTTCTAAAACCGGATACGATTCGACACATCGAATCGTTGTTACGAGAGAAGAAGCAACCCGAAAGGATGATTCCTCTGTTCGAATATGAATAAGGACAGTTTCATCATCACGATTGACGGTCCTGCGGCGTCGGGGAAAAGTACGACGGCAAGGATGGTCGCACAGAGGCTCGGGTGGCTGTATTTGGATACGGGTGCGATGTACCGTGCGATGACGGTGAAGGTTTTACGCGATGGGATCCCCTTGGGCGATGAGGATGCCATCGGTTGTCTGGCCGGAAGGACGAAGATTGAACTGGTTCTCTCATCAGAGGGGACGCGCGTGTTTGCGGATGGGGATGACGTTACATCAGACATCCGGAGTCCTGCGGTGGACCGGGCCGTGGGTCCTGTTTGTGAAGTTCCCCATGTCAGGGAAGAGATGGTGGCGCTTCAGAGAAGTTTGGGAAATAGCGGGAATGTCGTGGCCGAAGGAAGGGACATGGGAACCGTGGTGTTCCCGGATGCGAATTTGAAGTTTTTCATGGTGGCTTCCATACATGAGAGAGCAATCCGCAGACAGAGGGACATGACCGGTCAAGGGTTGAAGGTTCCGTTGGAGCAGCTGAAGGAGGAAATCGAGAGGCGGGATCGAAGGGACAGCAGCCGGGAGAACAGCCCTCTGCTGAAGGCGGAAGATGCCATTCTGATCGACACGACAGCGATGGACGTGCAGGAGCAAGTAGATTTTGTGATTGATCACATAAGGAAAATCCGAGATGATCGTCACTGTTGAATCAAAGGCAAGACCTTGTCCCGGAGTGGAACAGGCGGTAGCCAGAACCGAAGATGTTCTGAGAAGGGGAGATGTTCTCTATTCGGTGGGTGAATTGATTCACAACCGCAGGGAAGTGGAAAGACTCAATGGCATGGGACTCAGGGATATTACGCTTGAATCGCTTGACGATCTGTTCCGTCAGGATAATGACGACGCCCATTTTCTTGTGAGGACGCATGGTGAATCCGAAGAGGTGATCCAGAAGGTGCGCGAATTCGGACTCCATATCGTGGATACGACATGCCCCATCGTGCGTCATTCACAAGAGCTGGTCGATCAGCATGTCCGCGAAGGATGGGGAATCCTTATCGCCGGGGACATAGCGCATGCCGAGGTAAAGGGACTGATGGCGCGGGCGGCGGGATGGGGGACTGTAATTTCAAGCAAGGATGAAGTCGAGACTCTGGATTTTGAAGATCGCAGTATTCTCCTGGCGCAGACGACGATCGATCCGATGTTATTTTCCGATATTCGAGAGACATTGTCTGCCCGTGCGACCGGACTCAAGATCGTGGATACGACTTGTCGATTCCTTATGAACCGACGGATGGATATTCGAGAGTTCAGCTCCTTACATGATGTGGTTATTTTTATCGGCGGGAATAATTCGGCGAATTGTCATCTGCTCCATCAAACGGCGTTTGAAGTCAATGAAAGAGCGTATCGCGTTGAGGAACCCGGCGATCTTAACGGGAGGTGGTTTAATAAGGAAGAACGGATCGGTATTTCCGGCGGCGCTTCGACTCCGCGCTGGCAGTTGGAGGAAATGCGGAGTTATCTAGAAAATCATAGCTTGGGAAGAAACCCGAAAGGGTTAAAAAATAGAAAAGGAGGAACATTTTTATGTCGGAAGTGGAGACAATGGAACAAAACGAAATGATGGAATCGGAGAACACGATTCCAGAGAAAGAAGGAGGTGAGGCTTTCGTCGATCCTTCAGAAGAAAAACCGAAATCGGAGGTTTCCCCGAAGTTCGATATTTCTTCTGATCCCAATTTGGATGAACAGACATATTCCGAGGAAGAGTACCAACGCTTTGTCGAGTTTTACGACAGGACGTTGAGCGATATCCGACAGGGACAGATCGTCGTGGGTAGAGTCCTTGCCGTGACGGATCTGGAAGTTCTGATTGATATCGGATTCAAGTCCGAGGGCACCGTCCCGCTGGAGGAATTTGGGGACCCGCCGGATGTAAAGGTCGGAGACAAGGTCGAAGTCTTTTTAGAGACGATCGAAGATTCCGACGGTCAACTCGTCTTGTCGAAGAGAAAAGCGACGTTTGTGCGTCTCTGGGATAAAGATGTGGATATTTACAATCAGGGCGGGACGATCGAGGGAAAGAGCGTCCGGAGAAACAAAGGCGGGAATGTCGTTGATTTGATGGGTGTGGATGCCTTCCTTCCCGGATCTCAGATCGACGTCAAACCGATTCGGGATTTTGATGCTCTCATCGGCCAGACCTATACATTCATGGTTGTAAAGGTCAACAAGCTGCGGAAGAACATCGTCGTATCCCGCCGAGCGCTCTTGGAAGAGAGTATGAAAGAGCAGCGGAAAGAGGTTCTGACGACGCTGGAGAAGGGACAAGTCCGCGAGGGGATGGTCAAGAATATCACGGATTTCGGCGTTTTTGTCGATTTAGGGGGTGTGGATGGCCTTCTGCATATCAATGACCTTTCGTGGGGCCGAGTCAATCATCCTTCAGAGGTTGTCAAGCTGGATCAAAAAATCAACGTTGTGATCCTGGATTTTAACGATGCGAAGGATCGAATCTCACTAGGTTTGAAACAACTCCAGCCACATCCGTGGGAGGGCATTGAAGAGAACTTTTATGAAGGTGCTGTGGTGGATGGGAAGGTCGTCTCTATCGCAGACTACGGTGCTTTTGTTGAGCTGCAAAGGGGCGTCGAGGGATTGGTCCATGTATCGGAGATGTCCTGGACGCGACACGGAATCCATCCCTCGAAAATGGTTAACGTGGGCGAAACGATTCAGGTGAAAGTACTCAGTGTCGACAAGGAACGGAAGAGGATTTCTTTGGGCCTTAAGCAACTCACGCCCGATCCGTGGGAGGATATCGAGAAAAAATATCCCATCGGCTCCAAGTATATAGGGCGCGTGCGAAACATGACCAATTTTGGAGCCTTCGTCGAAATGGAAGAAGGAATCGACGGACTCGTCCATATCTCGGATCTTTCGTGGACTCGGAAAATTAAGCATCCGAGTGAGGTGCTTAAGAAGGGAGATGAGATTGAAGTCGTCGTTTTGGATGTGAATAAAGATGAACGGCGCGTGTCTCTCGGATTCAAGCAGCTCGGTGAAGATCCTTGGCCTGAATTCGAAGATGCCTACAAAGTGGATACTTTGACGAACGCGAAGGTCGTCCGATTCGTAGACAAGGGGCTTATCGTTGAGCTCCCATTAGGATTGGAAGGATTCGTTCCCCTGTCTCAAATGGCGGAGAGTTCGATGGCAAAAGTGGCTCAGAATGTGAAGGTCGGAGACGAGCTGCCGTTCGCGGTGATTGAATTTGACCGAACGAACAAACGGGTCGTCCTGTCGAACAAGAAGGTCAAGGAGATGGAAGACGAGAAGAAGACGGAAGCGGAGCAGGAGGAAGTCAAATCCTATGTGGAGAAACAGGACGATGCGCCGACACTCGCAGAAATAGCGGGCGAGGGGAAGGAACCGAAAAAGAAGAAGTCAAAGAAAAAGACAGAATCCGAAGACACACCGGCGCCCGAGAAAGAAGAAGCCGAGGAAAAATCGGTCGGCGCGGAGGATGCGGAAGAATCCTCGATAGAAGAAATGAAGAACGAGGATGTACAAACGGATTCCGAGCCGAATGAGGAGCTACCGGAGACGGACGAGGAAAAATCGGTCGGCGCGAAGGATACGGAAGAATTCTCGACAGAAGAAATGAAGAATGAGGATGTAGAAACGGACTCCGAGCCGAATAAGGAGTTGCCGGAGACGGACGAAGAAAAAACGTCGTGAATCGTCATTCGATGATCATCTGTGGTGCAGGGAGTTGGGTTTCGAAGCCCAACTCCTCTGTTTTTAAAAGATGAAGACAGTCGCTTTTCGCACATTCGGGTGTAAGCTGAATCAGGCAGAAACAGCCTCACTTGTTAGGGAATTCGAGGAACGGGGATACCGCGTCGTTCCCTGGGATAGGGACGCTGATGTTTTCGTCCTGAACTCATGTACGGTGACGGACAGGAGCGACGTCAAGTGTCGCCAATCAATTCGCCATGTTCTGCGGAAGAATCCCAGAACGACTGTCATTGTGATAGGGTGCTATTCTCAAGTGGCTGCGGAAGAGGTGCGCCGGATTCCGGGTGTGGATTATATCATCGGAACGCAGGATAAGTTTCGACTATTCGATCATTTCAGAAGTCCGGGTAAGCGAACGCGTGTGAGGGTCGCTGTGTCTCCGGTATTCTGCTTGACGGATGCGATCAGCCGAGAAGGGAATTATGGAGACCGCACGCGCGCCTTTCTGAAGATCCAGGACGGGTGCGACCATGGATGCGCCTACTGCATCGTGCCGTCGGCGCGTGGGCCGAGCCGGAGTGTCCTGCCCGATGTGGTCCTCGGCCAAGCGCAGAATTTGATCGAGCGGGATTTCAAAGAGATCGTCCTGACGGGTGTGCACATCGGGAGATACGGGCACGATTTGGCGGATGATTTGTCGCTGGTGACTCTTTTAGAGCGCATGCTTGGATTGGACGGGCTCGGACGGATTCGGCTGAGTTCACTCGATCCCGAAGAAATCACTGACACGCTTTTAGGATGTATTGCGGGTTCAGAAAAAATTTGCCGTCATTTTCACGTCCCCCTCCAGAGCGGATGCGACGCGATCCTTTCCCGCATGGGACGGCGGTATTCTGTCGACGTTTATCGAAGGAAAATCAAGAAGATCGTTGCGCTCATGGGCGATGCTGGATTGGGGACGGATGTGATCGTGGGTTTTCCTGGGGAAACGGAGGAATTCTTTGGGGAGACAGTTGAGTTTATCGAGGAATTGCCGTTCACGTATCTACACGTTTTTCCATATTCGAGGAGGAGGGGCACGGACGCCGATTCGTTTGAGGATCAGGTCGAACCGAGAGTTCGGATGGAACGCGCGAGGGGTTTGAGAACGTTGGCGAAGAAGAAAAGAGAAGAGTACTTGGCAAAATGGGAAGGAAGAGTCGTACAGGTCCTGTTTGAAGGAAGGGAGGACGGAAAGTGGATGGGCGGGTTCTCCGGTGAATACTTCAGAGTTCAGGTCCCGCATGCGGAAGAACTGAGGAATCGACTCGTTTCAGTGAGGATTGAGGGAAAGGGGCCTTCTGTTTTACGAGGCTCGATTGTGCAGACATGAAATCACGGAGGTGTGCGATGTTCAGGTCTTATGGAAATGTGCTGATTCTGTCGGTCGGAGTCGTTCTGCTCGTTTGTTGGGCGGCGTGCAGTCGAAAAATCGCGTATCCTGTGACGCGGACTGTGGATGTCGTGGATGATTATCACGGGACACAAGTGGCCGATCCGTATCGATGGCTGGAGGATGATCACTCCGACGAAACGAAGGTCTGGGTCGAAGCCCAGAACGCAGTGACTTTCCCGTATCTTAAAAAAATCCCACAGAGGAAAAAGATCGAGGAACGACTGACACAACTCTGGAATTACGAGAAGTACAGCCTGCCCTCTAAAGAAGGCGGACTGTATTTTTTCTCAAAGAACGACGGACTTCAGAACCAATTCGTGCTGTATGTTCAGCAATCGCTCGACGCGGAGGCGCGGATGCTTTTGGACCCGAACACGCTCTCGGAGGATGGCACGGTCGCTCTGACGACGACCTCCGTGAGCGAGGACGGCAAAAATCTGATGTACGGATTGTCGTCGGGCGGTTCGGACTGGCAGGAATTCCGCGTCCGGGACATTGAGACGGGAAGCGATTTAAAGGATCGCATTGAGTGGGTCAAATTTTCCGGAGGCTCCTGGTCGAAGGATGGCAAGGGTTTTTACTACACACGGTTTCCAGAACCTCAAGAGGGGGAGGAACTGGTCGGGCAGAACAGGTTCGCGAAGGTGTACTTCCACGAGGTGGGGACGGATCAGAGCAGGGATGCGCTGATCTACGAGGATGCCGAGCATCCGGACTGGCTGCCGATAGCGGGTGTGACGGAAGACGGAAAATATCTCGTTCTTCATATCTATCAGGGTACGGATCGCAGGAACAGGATCTATTACATGAAGGTTGATCAGAGTCAAAAAGAGAATGTCGTCAAACTCCTGGACGATTTCGATGCGGGTTATCAGTTCATCGGAAACGACGACGAGATTTTTTATTTTCAGACGGATTTGGACGCGCCCAAGGGGAGGGTCATTGTTGTGGACACACGT
>JBDRSZ010000016.1:0-11023 GCA_043824415.1 bacterium
TCGTCTGGGTCAGGTTTCGCGGGTCTCCCTTTTTTTCAGGCACGGTGACGATCTCTCCCCTGAATTCGAATACGGCCCGGGCTCCGGAGGGCGAGATGGCGGCATTCCTTATAAACCGCGCTCCGTTGACGTACCGGGGACGGAGTTCTAAAAGGTCCGCAGCCACGCCGATCGTCAGTTTTTGGGTCTGTCCTGTCTGAGGATCGTACCGGTGGAGGCAGCCTGCCTGTTCGAAGAGGATCTTCCCGCTGCCGGAGGAAGCATAGAGGACGGGGAAATCGGAATAACGCGTGAGTTGCTGCACGTCTTTCGTGCGGGTGTCGTACACGAACAGGTTGAATTCTCCGTTCCGGTCGGAGCGGAAGTAGATTTTATCGCCCATCCACATGGGGTCGGTGTCGTTGCAGCGTCCTTCGGGCTGGGGTATCTGCTCCACGGAATGGTCGCTGAAAGCGTACAGCCAGATCCGGGACGTCCGTCCGCCTCGATAGTGTTTCCACTGGAAGAAGGCTTCGCTCAGGGGCGTGTAGGCCAGCCGCTTGCCGTCGGGCGAGTAGGCGGCTTTGTTTGCGTTGGGAATTTGCAGGGCTTCGGGGAATCCTCCGTCGATGGAGACTTTGAAGAGCTGGGTGTACCGGTTCGTGAAAACGTTGCGGGCGGACCTGAAGAGGACGGCTGAGCCGTCGGGCGTGAAGTCGCACACGTTGTCGCTGTACGGGTGCCATGTCAGGCGTTTGGGGATGCCTCCCTCTGCGGGGACGATAAACACGTCCGTGTTTCCGTCGTACTGGCCGTCGAATGCGATCCACTTCCCGTCGGGCGAGAAGACGGGATTGGATTCGTCACCGTCGTCCGAGGTCAGACGCCGGGCGTTGCCGCCGTCGGCGTCGGCCACCCAGAGATCGCCCGCATACACGAAGGCGATGCGGTCTTTGCTGATGGCGGGCTGGCTGAGGAGTTTGGTGTCTTTGGTATCGACGGGTTTTGCGAATAAGGGGAGTGAGAGGATGATCGTTATTAATAGGACTGTGATAAGAGTGGTTTTACTTTTCATCGGGGCCTCCTGTGGTTTTTATATTGTTTGATTAATAATAAATGAAGATAAAAATAGATATCGGGAGATCGTATCCGTCAGGAAATATATGTCAGATATATTTGGGAATGACATAGTTGAGAAGATTTTATTATGATGATTAAATGACCTACAATTGTTGACTGGTATTATAATAATAGCGATGCAGAGAATGATTCCCATGGATAGGTACCAAAATTTTTATATATGTAGTCTCGAATTCTATTATCAGTTATTTCACATATTTTGAAAATGAAATTAATGTAATCTGATATTAATAAATTTGTTATATTTTTTTCAGTACCTATACAATGAGCTATCTTACATCGTAAATCTATAAAGTAATCCAATTTCTCCCTAGCTTTTATACTTGTCATTCTTTTCCATTTCCAATCATTTGATAAACTTTTAATGCCCAATGTTTCTTCATAGATTTTATCAATATGATTAGTAGTGGGAGTATTAAAGCTGGATAGCTTATGTTTTTTATATTCTTTCATTACATGTTTCCAACCATCACCAGCCATGTCCCAAAATTTCATTTCATTTTTTTCATAACTATACCATAAGGAAATTTTTTTTCTGATATCTTTGGGAATTAAAGTATGATCATCTGTCATATTTACCATAAAGTCTAGTGCACAACTGATAGTGTCTTCTACATATGCTTCCCATGTTGCTGTAACAAAGACAATTATACTCTTATTTAGTGTACGTAACCAGGAACGTTCAAAACAAGCAATACTCTTTTTCGAGTAATAAATTTTTAACAGATTATTAACATCCTGTATATTATCAAAGAAATTTTTTCCAGGACTTGTCATATTCTTTACCAGCTAATATAATTATCCATCACATAATTCTTTCATTGACATTTTTAAAATCCAATAGAAGGAAAAAATGTCTTTTCCTCAAATGGGGTGCATGGCACTTGGTACGAATAGACCGCGATTATACCGGCTTCTTCGTCCAGAACGCCATTGAATAGTTTGACAGAATCGAACGGTCTTTTGTAAGCAAGGGCATTTGTTGAATGGCTGCTTGGCCGACAATCAACCGGTCGAAAGGATCTCTCGTCCATTGTATCTGAACTGCGTGCGTGATGACTGTGGCAAAATGCTGGTTGCATTTTCTCAATCCGACATCGACGGCAAGGGAATTAATGATTTCGTGGGGCGGTACGGTAATGCGGTCTGTTTCGAGAAGATATTGGAGTTCTAATTCTACAGCAGGTGAAATGAGAAGGTCGTCTTTTTCGATGGCTTGGATGGCAGCTTTGCTTAACAGTGACATGTCGCCGGAATACAACCAGACGACGACGTGCGTATCAAGATAAACTACACTTTCCATTCGTAAGACCAATCGATGTGAACGATCGATTCAGGGTCGGACTTCATGATTTTCCTTTTCTTAAGCCGTTGAACCTTTTTCTGTTTTTTAAGTGGCGCAATTTGTAAAAGCGCACCCTTCCTTGAGATTTCAATGGGTTCTCCAGTTTCGATCACTCTGTCCAACAGATTGTAGATATTTTGTCTGAGTGTGGATACTGTAATTGTCATTGCAAATACTCCCGCCCTTGTTTTTTTGTCAATATATTGAATCGTACGTTAATTGTCAAGTGTTAACGTACGATTGATAATTTAGAGTTTGATTAAAGTGGATGGTCGATTAGTTAAGTGCCACGCACCGCGGAGGTGCGTGGCACTTTTACTCATGTGATTTATTCCCCTCCGATCTGCAATTCGCGGATACGGAATGTAGGGCCTGTAAAGCTCCGGTTCAGGTCGAGGTCGTTGCCGACCCTATCGATGGCGTTCAACATTTCGTCCGCTGTGCCGGCGATTGTCAGTCCCTTCACGGGGAAGGCTTTGCGGCCGTTTTCGATCCAGAAGCCCTCGACTCCTCCGCTGAAGTTCCCGTTAACCGGGTTGATTCCGTAGCCCGTGACGCCTTTGAGATAGAGGCCGTTCTTGGTTGCTCGGAGGATGTCCTTCGGATCGCTGTTCCCGGAGGCCATATAGAAATTGTGGGACCCTATACCGGGGAGGTTTGTGAATCCTCCGCGGGAGGCGTTGCCCGTGCTTTTCACTCCGGCTCTTTTCGCCACGATGGTGTTGTACATGAACCCTTTGAGGACGCCCTTGTCGACGATGATGCGCCTCTGCGTGGGCACACCCTCTCCGTCGAAGGGACGGCTGGCCAAACCTTTGGGTCTCGTGCCGTCGTCTATGAGGGTGAGCAAGTCCGATCCGATTTTTTGATTCATTTTATCCCGCAGGAAACTGGCCCCCTGGAGGACGCGTTCCCCATTCACGGCTGCGAGGATGCCGCCCAGGATCGATCTTGCCACGTCGGGATCGAAGATGACGGTGGCTTTTTGCGTCTTCACCATGCGGGGGTCGAGCATGGAGTAGGCTTCTTCGGCTGCTTTTTTGGCGACTTCTTCAGGGGATTTCAGGTCGGAGAAAAAGCGCCTCGTGCAGGATTCGCCTCCCGAGGATTTCTGGTCGCCCTTTTCCGCGACGACCGAGGCGCCGAACCCGCACGCGGACGCTCGATAATTCTTGAGCAGGCCGTTCGAGTTGGCGAGGAAGACTTCTTCCTCTCCTTCGTAGTAGGACGATCCGGCGCTCTTCGTGATCCGGCGGTCCTTCATGGCCAGTTTTTCCACATTCTTGACCAATTCGATTTTTTGGTCCATGGGGACCTGACTGATTTGAGGATCGTATAATCCTTCCACATCGGTCATGCCTTTGTCGTCTGGGAGGACGTTGTTCTCATCGGGCGTCGTGTGCTTGGCAAACTGGACGGCGCTCCGGACGGCGTTGTCCAGGGCCGGGTCGGTGAAATCGTTGCAGTGGGAGAAGGCCATCTTCCCTTTGACGAAGACGCGGAAACCCGCACCGTGCGTGGATGTTTCCTGCATCGTCTCAATTTCCCCGTTCCGGACTTCGATGCTGAGCTGTCGCCCGGATTCGATGAAGACCTCGGCGGCGTCGGCGCCCGTGTTCAGGCATCGCTTGACGAGGTCTTCGGCTAATCCTTTATAATCCATGATTGTCTCCTTACTTTCGAGTTGTTATGCTCTCGCCCGGCTTCCGCCGACGTTGATCCCGCGAATCCGAACCGTCGGCTGGCCGGCGGAGACCTCGGCCGCCTGTCCTTTGCCGCAGATTCCGGGGCCGAAGGCCAGATTATCGCCCACGGCGTCGATGTTGGATATGATGTCCATACAGCTTCCGACGAGGGTCGCTCCCTTCACCGGCGACGTTGTCTTGCCGTCTTCGATGAGATGGGCTTCGCGGCAGGTGAAGTTGAACATGCCCGTGATGGGGTTCACGCTCCCCCCGCTCAGGCTTTTCACGTACAGCCCGCTCTTCGTGGAGGCGATGATGTCTTCCGGCTTGTCCTTCCCTCTGTCGATGAAGGTGTTCGTCATGCGGGGGATGGGGATGTACCGGAAGCTCTCCCGCCGGCCGTTTCCGGTGCGCTCCATGCCGATCTGTTTTGCCGAGAGGATGTCCGTCATGTATTTCACGAGGACGCCGTTTTCGATGAGGACGTTCCGTTTTGCTTGCGTGCCCTCGTCGTCGAAGTTGATCGTTCCGCGCATGTTGGGAAGAGAGCCGTCGTCCACCATCGTGAACACGTCGCTTGCGACCTTCTGGCCGAGCTTTCCGGTGAAGGCGCCGATTTTCTTGGCGATGTTGTCGGCTTCGAGCGGATGGCCCACAGCCTCGTGGACGAGGACGCCGCCCCAGCCGTTCTCCATGACGACGTCCATTTTGCCCGCAGGACAGTCTTTGGCCTCGAGCATGACGATGGCTTCGCGGGCTGCAGTCCGTGCGACCTCTTCTGGCGTGAC
Source organism: bacterium (assembly GCA_043824415.1). GTDB lineage: Bacteria > Zhuqueibacterota > QNDG01 > QNDG01 > DSAB01 > JBDRSZ01. The sequence continues at coordinate 4,938 of JBDRSZ010000016.1, forward strand.
TTCCTTGAACATCTCGAACCCCGAGTGGCGGGAAAGCCGTTCGCGGCTCATGTGGCGGGTATTCTCACCCACGCCCAGCGCCTGCACGATGAAGAAGAGGAGCGGGAGCTCGTCGCTCAGGAGGAGCCCCTCGCTGTTGGCGATGGTGCGTCCTCGGATTTCGTCGTAGTAAGAAATCGACGCCATTTGAATCTTGGAATCGTATTCGAGCGCCGCTTCATTGGCTCTTTTCATGATGTCGAGGCGTTTGCTGTCGGCGACATCCTGGAGGGGAACCTTCACCGTGATGAAAGCGTCGCGCCTCCCTTCCTCGACAGACTGAGGCGGGGTGTAGGGCGTTCCTCTGGCGATGTACGAGGCCACCTCGGCCGCGCGGAGGAGTTTCTCTTCCGTGATCTCGTCGGTGTAGGCGAAGCCGGTCTTGTCCCCGGAAATGACCCTGACACCGGCGCCCTGGCTGATGCCGAACACGCCGCTCTTGAATTTGGATTCTTCCATGACGATCTGGCGGGAGATGCGGTTCTCGACATACACGTCGGCGAACTCGCCGCCTTTTTCAAGGGCGCGCCGGATCGTCCTGTTGAGCATCTCCGGGTCGAGCGCGAGCTTGACGTCGGGCTTATCCGAGCCGGCACACGACAGCAGGCTAGACATCAGGGCCGGCGTTGCGGCGACGGCCACGCCTCCCTTGAGGGTTGTTTTGAGGAATTCCCTACGAGGGATATCCTCGACGAAATAGTGTTCGAATGCCATGATTTTCCTCCAATTGTATGGATACATAGTTTAGTGAAGCCGAAAATTCCCAATACCCCAAAAAACACAAATTACAAATAAATTTCCAAAGTTATGGATAGAATCTTTTTATCTTTATGGGAAGGGTGTCATGCCTGAAATTTTTAATCAGGCATCCAGGGGGCGGGGACAATCAAATATGGATTCCCCACCCATAGATTCCCGCTCAAAACAGCGCGGGAATGACAACCACCCTCTCTGATTTAATGGGGTTTGAATTTATTCCCTTTTGGTCATACTCATAGCTTTCGATACCTTCTTCGCGCCGCGAATTCGGGCGCTTCCTTGAGAGCCGTGCCGAGGACGACGAAAGCTCTTCCGATTTGATTGAGCGTGCTTCGTTTGAGTCTGGCAGGGCCGTCTCCGACGGATTCCCACCCGCGTGCGTCGAGATCGTCGGGAGGAATGGAGACGTCGTCCCAGTTCTGGAACAGCCTGCCCCAGTCGCTCCGGAGGATTCTGTTCACGCGTTTTCGGTGGGTCGGATACCAGAAGAGATCGTGGTAGACGACGCTGGCGATGTACGACCAGGGCGCGAGGACGGTTTTCAGAGACCATTCGAGGGGCTTCTTCAGCCGACCCCAGTAGATCTTGTGCTGCATTCGGCTGGCGAAGGTCATCTTTTTGAAGGGACCCGTGAAATGCCAGTTCTGTTCGGCGGCTTTGTGATCCCCGACAATTTCGATATCGCTGGGCTTACCGCAGCCGAGACCAGCCTCGTGGGCCAGACGGACGTATTTCAGATCCCGCATGGGATCGAACCCCATGAGCTTGGCGGCCACGGCGTCGATGGCGACCTGATCGGCGGAAGCGAGGAGGACATTCTTGACGTACGGGACCATGCATCTCGGGCCCGGGCCGTCGCCCACGAACGTGCCGTCCATCACAGCGAAGATGCCGCTATGGATCTTCTGCTGGATCATCAGGAGGTCGACGAGGGTCTCGTGGATGACGGGATGCGTCCAGTGCCGTTTTTCATTGAGCAGGCCGCCGAAGGCGTTCTTCATGGCGCCCGTCGTCGTCGTGAAGATGTGGGTTTTGACCGTCGGTAGATGGAGGATGTTTTCGCCGATGAAGCGCTTAGGGATGAAGAAGCCCTTGGGGTAGACGCCGTTCAGGCAGAGGAATTTTTCCGTCAGATCGCCCACGGCGTCGCGGATGTGGATCCACTCCTCGTTCTCGTAGAGGTGGATATTCCGGAGTCCGTGCGCGTCGGTGACGTTCAGCTGTTTGTTCTCCCTTTCGGCGAGATGGGCGTCGATGACAACCGTGCGGTTGTGGCAGGCGTGGATGCGGTCGGGATCGTAGCCGTCCCTTTTCAACGCCCGGATGACGCCGTCCAGCTGCCAGGGAGTCGTCGAGCTCCCGGGGTAGAAGAAATGCCAGCTGATGTTGATCTTGAGGGCCGTGTCTTTTTCCTTTGACAGGACTTCCTGATAACCGACCAGGTTCATCAGGCGGTGGATATCGTCGAGGACCGTTGCAGGAGTTGTCTTCAATACAGCGACCTTTGATTTCATCATGCGTCTCTCAAAAACTTTTAGGATTCTCGTTTCTCTATATCAAAATGGGCCAATCATCTGACCAAATGATAGGTGGTCTGACGACCGTCCAAATAGATAACCGTTTCCCCGGTGTAAACAGCGTCCTGTTCGAGACCGAGCTGGACTTCCTGTCTGTTCCATTCGGGGATGTTCGACCTGACATTGAGCTCGATGGAGTAGCAGGTGTTGGCGAAGAGCGGGTAGTCTCCCTTGCCGGGGATGGCCGCCTGTTGATCCCAGAGTCCGATGGTCGGTCCGGCTGCGTGGCCGTGGAATCCGAGGGGGTGCGTGTATATAGCGCCGCTGATGCCTTCGGCTTTCATGTTGGCGAGAGCGGCAAGGAGAATCCCGTTCCCAGTCCGGCCTTCTTTGTACTCCGCAGTCAGGATGTCCTGGAGCCGATTGCCCTGGATGAGGGCTTTTTTCAGGCCGTCGGGTGCGTCCGTTTCGCCCTCTCTCAGGACGTAGGCGAGCTCCTGCGTGTCCGTATTCAATCTGAGATAGGTGATTCCCATGTCGCAGTGGAGGAAGTCCCCCCTGCGGATGACGGCACGCGTTTTTTCGTCTTCTGTGTCTGTTTTCCGCCGCTGGATGGAAATGGACGGCTGGAACCAGGTGTCGAGTCCGAGGTCGTTGATCTTCTGACGCATCCACCAGACGACATCCTGTGTGGTTGTCACGCCCGGCGTGATTACCCGATTGGAGAATGCCTCGGCGATGATTTCGTGGGCGATGGACACGATGTGGGAATAGACCTCGAGTTCTTCGGGGGTTCTCCGTTCCAACCAGCCCACGGCGAGGCGTTCGGCGCCCCGGAGGCGGGAGGCGAACTTGGGTCCGATGGCTTTCACGAGTTGTTGTTTCAGGGATGCGGACAGACCGTCGCCGAACGCGAAGGTGTCTGACTCATCGATGCCGATACGCTTGGGCTTCCGCTCGGCGACGATCCTCCCCAAACAGGTCCATTGATCCTCTTTCTCCGGGTTCCAGACACCCTTGTAGAAGTCGCCCATTCCGTACCGGCTGACTGTGATGCGCTCGATTCCATCTTCTCCTCTATCGTAGAAGACGAGGATCGTCAGCCGTCTTGCAGCGAAAGAAGTGGCCGGAACGAGCGTTTTAAAGACGGGGTCTTCGGCGTACTCGCGGCAGATGACGATCCACATGTCGAATTGTTCTCTTCGCATGATCTCGGGAAGGACGTCCTCGAGGCGCGTTGTCAGCCATCGGTCGATGACCTTGGCCCGCTCCCGAAGGGGCAGGATGGATGGGTAAGACGCGTACAGTGTTTGTGAAATGATTAATAGAATCAGAATTGATAAGATGAGTCGTCTTGCGATTTTCATGTCTTTTCCTCTCTTCCATGTCTCACGTGTTGGCATCCTTTGAATTCTCCTCAAGACCGTTGAAAAATCCTATCAGCCCTTCAGCCTGAGCGAAGTCGAAGGCTTCAAGTTGTGGACATTACTGTCATGCTTCGACTCCTCTCAGCATGAAGAATTCTCTAAAAAAGATTTTTCAACGGCCTCCAAGTGTGATTGTTCGATTCATTTCCATCGAACGACGCCTGCTTTAATGAGGTCTTCGATGTAGCGGGCGACGAGCTTCGTTTGGATGGGACTATACTCGGCGCTAACAGCGTTGCGAATTTCGGATACAGTTCGTTTTTCGTCGATGAAGTTGACGATTTCGTACGCGTACCGGAAGACAGCGCGTCCTTCTCTCTGATACCAGGCGGCTTCCTCTTCCGTCAGTTTTATCTGTGGAATCCCAGACCCCAACGGGCCGCGGGTGAGCCGGACGGGCACGCGTGGATCGGGTTTCGCCGTCAACGACGGAGGATTTTTCGATTTGACTCCCCGGGCTTGAACCGCATTCCGCAGGCTCTGTATCAGGAAGGCGTGCTGCTCTGCGAGCTGCTTTTCCGTGCGCTTCACGAGTTCTTTGATGGATTTGGCGCTGTTGAACTGAAGCACAGAGGCTACGGTCTCTTTCTCCCACGCGAGTGCATGATCGACGGTATTCTGAGCCTCCGTCCATACTGCGGAGAGGTCGTCGGAACTTGATTCTGACACCATTTTAACGGCTTTCCGTCCCGCCAGTCCGAGGTGCTGAGCGGCATTCGCACCGGCGAGGCAGACGAGGTCCGACGCCTGGGATGCGTCCAAATTCGCTAAATAGAGGACGGCAGCCGCGCAGATGATCTCGGCCCGCTCGAGCTCGACGGGATCGACTTTGTCAGGCGTGTCCTCGGAGGTGTGATGCGTATAGTCGCCGTGACCGATCATGGAGGACGGGATTTTCAGGTCGTTGAGGACGACGTGATCGCTGCCGCCGCTGTACGGCGTGACGCGGTAGTTGAACCGGCTGAGGCTGCCGCGGGGCGTCCGGATGTTCATACGGTCGACCATTTCGGCCATGTTGGCCATCACGTCGTTGAAGATAGACGGCAATGAACAAGGCGTGCGCGTCAGGTTCATGTTCGTATGGATAATTTCGAGATGCTCGCCCACCATGTCGAGGTTGATGCCGGCGAGATATTTTCCGCCCATTTGAGGACCAACGATTTCCGGATGGGCATCGATGTAGGCCATCGGTCCATGGAACTCGGGCACCCAGAGGACTCGGATGGATCGCTTCGGACGGGGCAATCGTCCCTGATCGATGAGTTCTTTTAGCGCCCGGCAGATGTCGAGCATGGCTGCTGAGCCGCTGGCGTTGTCGTTGGCGGATTCCTTCGGGTGGTCGAGATGGCCGCAGATGATGAATTCTTCGTCCGGCTTTTCCGACCCGCGGATGTGGGCGACGGGCACGTCCATCCAGTAGGGTTCGAGGCCGATGCCCTTGACCCAGCCGCGGAGGACGACTTTCCTCCCAGCTTCTAAGAGGTCTTTGAGTTTTTCGCCCTGGCGGTTCGTCAGGTTGAAGCCGAAGGTCACGCGGTCCAGTTCGTCCGGGGTCGGCCACATGCCCGTGTAGGCTAACATGTCGGGGTATTCTTTGGCCCGGTCGTCGTCTAAGTAGCAGACGACGACCTTGGCCCCGTACTTCAGGACGGCCAGACGATGGACCGATCCGCCGTATCCCGTGGCCAGGACGAATTTCCCGCGAACGTCCTTGCCCTGATAATCGCTGTCCTGAGTTCCCGATCCGACCCAGATGAGCTCCGCAGTCACGTCGCCGGGATTCGAATAGGTGATGAGACTCATCGGGATCTCTGGGTATCCGACGATGCGTTCTTCGAACGGTTCGAGCATGCGAAGCTCGGCGGCTTCGACGTCCCATCCCGAGGGGGACTGCCACGTCTGGTAGTGAATTTTCCCGTCGGATTTGAAAGATTCGATGTAGGCGTCCTGTTCATCGAATCCGAATTCTCGCAGTTTATGGATGACGTACTCAGCGGATTTTCTGTATTCCCGCGAGCCTTGAATTCGGTGGAATCTGCTGATGTGGATCGTATATTCTTTGGCGAGCTCGCCGCTCAGCGCTTCGTGCAGCAGGTCCCGGGTTTTTGCATCCAGAAGCTGCTGGAATTCTTGAGCGCGAAGCGGCAGAATAATCAGAATACAAAAGAGTATCGAAAATGCCTTCCTCATGTGGGCCTCCCTTGGTCGGATGTTATAATTTCTCTGAACGGATAAATCGGTATCAAGACAATTATATTACGCTCATGCTTCTGCTACGCTCATGCTTCGGCTACGCTCATGCTTCGGCTACGCTCATGCTTCGGCTACGCTCATGCTTCGGCTA
>JBDRSZ010000017.1:0-10194 GCA_043824415.1 bacterium
GGTCCGGGAGTCTGATTACGATAAGACCCGGGTAGCTGACTCTACAGATTACGATGAGCAGTCGGTTTCCGACGACGATTTTCTGAATAGGAGTAGTGTTGGTAAAAACGTCGTTCACAGTCCCGTATTCGATCTTCTCGAACACATCGTCCGGGCATTGGCATCCGAGTGTCCGACGTGCGAAATTTTTAATGTTTCTGAATGGTATTTTCAACTTTCGTATTGCCTGATGGATTGCATCGACTTTGTCGATGCACGCGATAACAGAGTTATCGCACTCCGAGTTATCGCATTCCCACGGACTTCCATTTCTCGACAAACTTCACCACATCCGCCACGATTTGGAACTGGGAATCGTTCTTTCTTCGGCTCTCGATCTCCTGGGCTGCTGTCTGGTCGCCCGTGAGTCTCGCGTGGACCCATTGAAAGGTCGGATTGTCGGCGCTTGCGGCCCACGCTTCTTTCAGGATTGATACTTTTGCGGAATCCTTGAATTCCTGGAGTACGAGGAATCCGAAATAATTGTGCTTGCTGCCACTTTCCCAGTGTTTCAATGTATAATCGTAAATTCGCTTTTTTGCGTCATCCGATTTTGCTTTGTCGCCCGTTCTGTCGAAACACAGGGATTGGAGGTAGTCCTGGAGCCGGGTGTCGGGATCATAAGGCATGCCCGTTCCCAACCGCTCGGGATACGTCTTGGCGTTTTCGAGATAGTTGACGGCCTTTTTGTATTGACGTTTTTGCATGCTTTCCATGGCAAGATGGATCTGTACGCGTGCGAACAGGTTCTGCGCCTCCCATCCGCCTTCGTATGGGAGGACTTCCATTCGATTGAGGAGTGCCAAGCATGTAGCGTATTCACCGTTGATGTACATGGACGTGGCGTGGTCCATGAGAAGGATAATATTGTCGGGAAATCGGCTGGCAGCTTTCTTCGATAGTCTCAGGGCTTCTTTGGGCTGGCTCGTTTGATTGTTGTGTTGAATGAGGGCGTGCCAGTTCCGCCAATCCTTATTGTTGATTCGGAGGGCTTTCGCGAAATGAGATGCGGTGCGGGTTTTATCGAGACGGCCGAGCATCAGGTGGAATGGGGCGAATTGGGGATCGCCGCACGCGTCGAACAGCCGGTGCGCCTCTTCGAGGCGGCCCTTTCCCCACAGGATGAGTCCGAGGTAGTATTTAGGCTTCCAATTTTCCGGATGGGTTTGCACGGCCCATCGGAGGATGGGAATCGTTTCTTCGCGGAAGGGGAAGACAAGTCTGGGGGATAGGTTTCCGGCTTGTTCCAAATATATACGACTCTGGTCGGGCGCTTTCTCACGGAGAAAGTAAGCGAGCCAGTAGAGGAGTGTCGGATGGGGAGTCGCCTGCTTCAGTATCGTTAAGGCTTCGTCGTCCAGGCCGAGGTTCGCGTACGAGACGGCCATTTCGAGAACCTGCTCGTGGGGGAGTTCGGTACGGATCATGGATTTGAACGATTCCAGCCTCTCAGGAGTGGTATCCCACAGGTATTGCTCGAACCGGATGAGATGGTTGAGCGGATCGATTTCGAACAGCCGGGACAGGATTTTTTCGGCTTCGTCGGGCGCAGACTGTTTGCGGTGGAGGATGGCCAAAAGTTCATACGCCCGCAGGTTGAACGTGTTGAATTTCAAGGATCGCTCTGCATACTCGCGGGCCGTGTCCAAATTGTTTTCGAGAAGATGGATCTCCGCGAGCTGGCAGTACGCATTGGACCGGTACTCCATCGACCGGGCGGCCCAGCCCAAAGTTTCTTTCGCGTCGGTCAGATTGCCCAGACGGCGTGAGAGGATGCCGTACGCATAATTCGCACTCGGGTCATACATGTTCAGGGCGAGCGCTCGCGCTGCGTATTCCAATCCTTTTTTGTATTCGGCCCTGCGGCAGTGCAGCTCGGCGATGCGGGTGAGTGCCCGAACATGCTGGGTATCTTTTTCAAGACAGGCTTCATATTTCTTCATGGCTGTTTCGTAATCGCGGCGTTTCTCGTGGAATTCGCCGGAGAAGTAAAGCCCCTCCGTCGTGCTTTCGTCGATTCTACGGTATTGAATGGGCCGGTGGATGTTCCTCTTTTCCGGGTCGTCGGTGTAAGCGATTTTTTCCCCGACTGAGACTTCGAGTTCACCCAACCGGTCCGGGAGTGTCCATTTTTTTGTGAAGACTTCCATGGGACTTAAGCGCAGGCGTTCCTCGTCAATTTTTTCACCGCCGATGGATATTGTTAAATCATCATCGATGGCCTGAAGCGCGCAGATACTTACTGTCAGGGCGTTCCCCTGTCGTACGACGTTCATGGCGCCGTAGGGCGATGCGCTTGTCAGTCCGCCGATGTCTTTGAACGGGAATATAATTTCTCTCCAGAGGTCCGCAGTGTACGGAGTGAAGAATTCGTGATCGTCCTGGGAGAAATACCGTCCGGCCTGGGGCTCGCTGTACTGGCCGTCCGAGTCGGTCAGGAGATTTTCCCAGATGGCTCCGTCCCCGGCGAGGGACCAAATCCACATTTTTTTACCGGGCATGTCGTCGTAGAGCGCGTAGTGCCCGAAGCCGAACGCATCGTCGTGCCAGTACCCGCCGTAGAAATTTTTGTACTCTCCCATAACGAAGTGGGATTTATGTGACCCGAAATCGTTGTTCCTGTACCAGGAAAGGTCGCGTCCTTCCTCGTCGACCGGCCAGGGCGCCATGGGGGCGTCGGCTCCATGCGGTCTCCGGAAGCGTCCCGGATAAAAATACTGCAGGTCGTTTCTCGCCAAGACGGCGTTGTTGGACCAGGAATAGTAGGACTGATGGAAGGGCGAAGGATTGTACCAGAGGGTTTGCGTCTGGAAGTAGGCCTTATCCTTGGGCAGGTTAATCTCTACGCTCCAACGCGTGCGCGACGTCCAGTCGTAAGTGCCGACGAAGCAGCTCACGCTGCCGTCTGCGTTCTCCCTGAGGATGTAATCTACGGGCGTGGCCACGGCGGGCGTGTGTCCGACGATGCCGAAGTTGAATTCGATCCCGCCGGACGTCCAGGGACCGCGCATGGCGATCTGACGGAATTTCATTACGTCGTTGAGGTAGATGAATTCGTTCTGCGTGGACTTTTCGACGGCTCCGTACACTTTTCCTCCGACTTCGGGCAGGACGAGGACTCGGATATAATCGTTCTCCAGCCGGACGACTTTCCAAATTTGATCTTTTCCAGTATGGCTGTATTTATTGAAGGCAAAATAGGGATAGATGGCCGGCCTGCTGACCAAGATGGGGACTGGGTCGGGATCGGAGAATGGATAGGTCTTGATGGAACGTTTTTCCTCCTGGATGATGGATTTCTGAGCGATGAGTTGTGCGGCCACTAAAAGGCAAAGAATGCCGACCTTAAGAATGAATGGTTTCTTTCGCATGTTTCCCTCGATTGATTTTAAAAAGGATTACCCCTCTCCGTCCCAGCAGTACGTACAGACCTTTTCTTTGGGCAGACCGATAGCGCGCAGCATATTGGGCATGGTCTGGTATTTGAGCGAGGTCAGGCTAAGGCGTTCCCTGATTTTCTCCACCATCGCTCGATGGGATTCCGAATCGGGATGGGCGTAGGCTTCGAATGGCACCTCATCCCGCTGCTCGATCTCGCGGATGGCCCATCTGCCGGCCAAATCCAATTCGGACCGAGATACGGAGAAATTAAGAAACCGACATCCATGGATCAAGGGCGGACAGGCGGGCCGCATGTGCACCTCGCTCGCCCCGTATTCGAAAAGTCGCTGGATTGTTTCCCGAAGCTGCGTGCCGCGTACGATGGAATCCTCGCAGAAGAGCAATTTTTTTCCCTCGATGAGTTCGTGGATGGGAATGAGCTTCATTCGCGCGACCAGATTCCGGACGGCTTGATTCTGGGGCATGAAGCTGCGGGGCCATGTCGGCGTGTACTTGACGAATGGGCGTGAGTAGGGGATGCGGGCCTGGTTGGCATAGCCGATGGCGTGGGCCGTTCCTGAGTCGGGAATGCCGGCGACCAGATCGATTTTTATATCGTCGTTGCGGGCAAGGGCCTCTCCGCAGCGGTATCGGACATATTCGACGTTAATCCCCTCATAATTGGAGGCGGGATAGCCGTAATAAACCCATAAGAATCCGCAGATCCGCAGTCGGTCTCCCGCCGGAGCTTTCTGTTCGATGCCATCGGCTGTCATAAAAACAATTTCGCCCGGTCCGAGCTCGTGCTTGAAATGGTAGCCCAGGTTGGGGAATGCGCACGTCTCCGAAGTGGCGCAATAGGCTTTTTCTTTCTCGCCGATGATCAGGGGTGTCCGTCCGAAGCGGTCGCGGGCGGCGTAGATGCCGCGTTCGGTCAGGAGCATGAGGGTGCAGGAGCCGTCGATGGTCTCCTGAGCGCGCCGGATGCCGTCTTCGTACGTGGCTTCCCGATTGATGAGGGTTGCGAAAAGCTCAGTCGGGTTCGTCTTGCCGTCGCTCATCTCGGAGAAATGGACTGCACGCTTGCCGAAGGCTTCATCGACCAACTTCCGGATGTTGTTGATCCGACTGACTGTGACAATGGCGTAGTTGCCCAGATGGGATGCGATGAGGAGAGGCTGGTCTTCGGTGTCGCTGATGACGCCGATGCCTGCGTTTCCTGACATCTTCATGATGTCGTCTTCGAATTTTGATCGAAACTGGGTATTCTCGATGTTGTGGATGAAGCGCGTGAATCCCTTTTTCTTGTGTACGGCCAAACCGCCGCGACGCGTGCCCAGGTGCGATTGATAATCCGTCCCGTAGAATAAATCTTCTACGCAATTCTGATTCGAAACGACACCGAAAATTCCGCCCATGTCTGATCCTTTCTTATCTTTTAAAACTCTAAATTGCAAAGGCAGGAGCCTTTACAGGACGAAACGATTGAGAGCTGTTTCATGATGCGCGTGCGTCTTGTGTGCAACGATAGATATGAAGTGATCTCGGAAATAAAATACACATTCATCGGTTGTTTGTCAACTATAAACAATGATCAGCGGGAAGCCTTTATCGAGTCAAGTTTCACACTTCATATACGTATTTATGATCACAGCAGTCATGCCCCTGCATGAGTGTCTTCGTCCGGTAGAGCTTCATTTTTACGTCAAATGCCTCGGCCAGGACTGAATCCGGGTAGCAGAGAGCGATGTATCCGATATCAGCCGCCTCCGCCTGACGGAATACATCGGCGTAGAGGCATTGGGTTACACGCAGTTCGATGATGCGGTCCGACCGTTCTATGTCGTGATACGTTGTCGAATTTTCACTGACCCGGTCGTAGAGTGCAGGATCGATATGGGGTGTCAATGACAGGTTGGCTTTTCTGAAACACTCAGTGAATGTGCGTAAATCTTTCCTGGGAACATCCTTGCTCACTTTTATCATCGCTTCTGAATAGATGTGGGTATACGCTTTTTTTAACATGTTTAAGAAATTTTCTTTCCCGAACTGATCAGCAAAATATTTCATCAAGGGGATGTAATATCCCTGCAAACCGAATTGAAACACTTCTCTGTAGCTGAGTTGCGAATTTTGGAGGGATTTTTGTGTTTGGGATGTCGGCTTACCCGTCTGCTGTAGGGCGGATAAAAGAGCGGAACTGCCGAGGCAGCCAAAAGCACCCGCAGGCAGGACTTTACCTAGGAATTCCCTGCGGTCGAGTCGTGGACACGAATGTTTATTATTCATTTTTACCTCCAACATTATACTGGCGACACTCTTTCCCTTGAACTGTTTTCGTGAGGCATTACAGATCATACCGCACCCAGTGTCTTTGTCATGATATTGCAAAACCTCGTATTGCTAATCGGATGATGAGCGATTATTTTCCCGTTGTATGTGATGCAGAATGTTCCGAATGCGCAAGGGCTGTTCTGGGCTTCCAAGTGATTTTTCAGATTGACAATGTTGGGCGTTAAGCCATAGTTCTTTTCTGCGGTTTCACTGATTTCATTCACATTCTTGACCGTATAGGGGCATTGATCCGCTCTGATGATTATCAGGCCTTTGTTCAAAAGAGTGGCTCTGTTTTCCAATGCGTGTTTGAATTTCGGCAAAGGCGCGGCTTTATGGAATCTCTTGACGAGCAGCTCAAAATCCGGGGGAGCTTTCGCTGCGACCTCATACCCTCTTTTTAGAAATATTGGCTTTCCAACCATGAAAGCACCTTGGCGGGTCACTACAGCCACGCCGTGCATGGATTCGTTCTTCGCATCTTCTTCGCACGCATTCAACAGACGTGAGGCGTGGCCTTTCCCCTTGTATGCACTTTTGAAGCCGACAAAGATGCAATGGATGAACATGTAACCGGCTGCCTCCACAGGTCTCCAGGCATATTCGCCCGGTATGTATTCGATCATGCCCTGGGTCCCGTCTTTTTCCGAATGAATCACTTTTATTTTTAATCCTTCTTGAAAACGGTCATTCAGCCATCTTATTTTTTCGGGGTATCCCGGCCGTTTAATGTTTTTATATCCGCAGACTCCGTATTCGAGTACATTGTCTGAGGTCAGTTCGATGAGTTGCACTTTTTCTGACATGAATCAAAACTCGTATTGGATTTTATCGATCTGCATTATGGAATGTAATTCAACCAATTTTTCATCTCACCGCTACGGGCTGGATGCGACGACCAGACAGCTTCCCCCGAACCGCATGGGTGCTTTTTTTCGGATGTTCGAGATTTCTCTGTTGAAAGCCGATTCGAGGAGACGAAGGAGCGCCGCGCTATTGACGACATGACCGCGGGAGACGTCGCCTGCGTTTAAGGTCTCTTTACGAAAACCCAGTTTGAATGGAATTGTCCGAAATAAAAATATGGGGACGGGGAAGAATCCAAATATAGTGGTCGCATAGTCAACGCAGAATCCGGCTTCAATCAGTTCTTTTGACAACGATGGGATGGTGTATCTTCTGAAATGTTCGGAGAGGGTGTCTTCGTTGGACCAGAGAAATGGATGTGCGGGTACAGTCAGGTATAGCTTTCCACGATCCATCAGCAGAGATTTTATGGAACGCAGGAATGCTTTGTCATCTTCGATGTGTTCGAGAACGTCGAAGAGTCCGATAGCCGGGATTGACTTGGGGACAAATCCGGCGTTTTCGAGGGATGTGCAAACGATATGTCTGACTCCCCTCTTTTTTGCGTTGCGCACTCCGTCGATGCCAGGTTCGACCAGAACCACTTTAAAACCGGCGTCGGAAATGGCCAGAGAAACGAATCCGTTTCCTCCGCCGATATCGAAAATGGGTCCGTTGTCTTTCGGAGGGAACATCTTGATGGATTCTACGATGCATGCGTTGCGGTGCCTGAACCAGAAGGATTTATCCTCGACGGCATAGCACATCCGATTGCCTTCATCAGGATACGATATCGCGGTTTTCTCATCGGTGTACCAGATACCATCTTTCCCCAATTTAAGGCCGGAGCTTATACTACTGAGATCTACCATAAATCCAAGCAAGAATAAACAGGGCGCCCATGTCGATCCACGTGACATTCTTACCGAGGTCTCGAATCAGAGAGCTTGCGACCGTGTGCGCCCAAAACGCTGAGCCCACCAGCCAAAACGTAAGGACTCGTTTCGATCACGTCCTTCATGGTATCTCCTTTCGCCTTTGTTCAGGGTCGTGGATACAGAGCATCTGCAGGACATGTACGAATTGTATAACCGGCCATGTAATAAAGCTGAATTAAACCGCAGATATACAAATCGCAAGTCTATATTTATCATGATTCTTTAAGCCTTGCACAAAGATACAAATTGTATATACAAAAGTATAATTCAACGTTTTGAACTCGGTTTATACAATTCCCACCGTGCACCCTTGCCGCGTTTACCCTTCACCGGTTGGATCATTTTGTTTCGGCGCATTTCCTGAAGAAGGTTCGTAATAAAATTCCTTTTCTGCTCAGGGCTAAGAGCATCTGATATTTTATCCAGCAAGAGTCTGTTGATATCTGTTCGTTGGACAGTTTTAAACTCGGCAAGGTAATCATTCACCATTTTGATATAGTGCTGTTTATCAAACGTCCTTTTTCTTATATAATCAGTTTTTGTTTCCGTTACGGCGGCGATTTTGGCTGAAACATAAATATTCGGACGCCTTCCCTCAATTAGTTTCTTTCCTTTGAGCAATTTGAATTCTTCTTTGGTAAGCGGATTGCCCTTTTGAACTTTGTCGAGAGTAATGACATCCCAAAGGTTAAGGTCTGTTTTTTCAATGAGTACCCGGGTATAGTACTCATTAACAATCTTTCCAAGAATGCGAACTTTAACACGGCCTACATCGTTGAAATCATAATCCGGTAAGGGGAAAAAGCGGTCGCGTTGTTTTTGAAACATCCGTTTGATTCCGCTACCGATCGTGTCGATCATATTGAAACTGACCATGGCTTCGGTCAGTAGTCGGTTACGATACACTTCAGGCGGAGAATCTTGACGGATGACTTCCTCAATACTGCCAGGCAGGAATTCCCCCAAATTAGCAAAGAGCAGCGAATCCGGTTCCTCAACCATATTGATATGACCGCCCTTGGTGTAATCCTGATGGGCAATTGCGTTGTGCAGGGCTTCGCGTATGACCCATGAATCGTACTGAGTAATCTCAATCGGAAAAAGAGTTGTATCGGGCATGTAGCGATATGCGTTATTCCGTATCTTGGAGTAAACCTTGTCAACAGCGAGTATGAAAGGCGGACCAAAATGGGCGTAGTCCGTTGGCTGCCCCTTTTCATTCATAAGCACCCATGAGATACGAGCAGTGGCAGGTGATAAAAAATTAGCGGCCTCCGATTTACCAAGAAGGATGATGGCGGTGCGGGTTATCTGCCTGGAAATACATATCCTTGTTTTTTGAAGAAAAGTCAAATTATCCCATTGTTCGACCTCTACTCGCAATTTAGGATTTTTATTTATGTATTGTTGCCGGGCGAAGGTAATTGCTTCTGAGTCCAAATCGCTGACCGAAGCACCCTGGCAAATCTTCACTGACCAATCTTCATATGTCGCTTGTCTTCGGATTCGCTCAATTTTATCCAACGATAGTGGCATAAGAGATTCATGAATCCTGCCATAAGCAATTCCATTCCATGTAGTAGGGATCCCTCTTGTCGCGGCGGGGATTTCAAACACCACCACCCTCCCGCCCTCAACGATCGGCTCGTGGATGACCCGGAAGGTTGTGCGGTGATTCGTGTACTGGGCGATTTCGTTCTTGAGTCTTTCTAAACCCGGTTGTTGGCAACGATAATTTGTACCAACGACATGACGCGGCGGTTTATTGGTTACGCCGAAAACAAGCCAACCCGCAGGCTGGATGTTTAGATTGGCTTCGTTGCTTAGAGCAGAAAAATACTTTCCAAGGTCATCGAAATCAAAATTGTTTTTGGCCTCTTTGAATTCCACCCACTCGGTTTCGTAGGGTAGAGCCAATAACTCTTGTAGTTTTGTTTGTATATCCTGATTATCGCTCATTACTCTTCACTCTTATCCTTTGTGTCTTGACCTAAGCGGTATTCGATGTTAAGTGTATTATAAAATCCAACTCTTTTTATACTGACGAAGGCGTTTTTCATCTTCGACATAATTTCGGCTATTTGAAAGAACACCTCGCTGAGCAGTAAAGTTTCATTCATGTAGCTGACTCCTTACCGAGGTCCCGAATCAGAGTGCTTACGACTGTATACGCCCAAAACGCTGAGCCAACAGCCAAAACGTAAAGACTCGACTCAACCGCTTTTTTCAAGAGTTCTCCTTCCGAATTTGCTTAATACCGCAGAGGCAGGAGCTTCTGCGGGACGAAGAAGTGTATTCATTATTTATACCCCTAATGGATCGCGTATCACCAGAAACAAAAACAGCGGCGATAAACTTTAGATTGCCAGGTACTGCCTCGTGACGAGAAACTTGCAAAGAACCGCACGCGAATGTTTTCTGATGCATACGCTGGTTATGCGCGATTACTCAAATTAGATAAAAAATCAATCTTCAGATACATTCACTGTAGCTGAAAATGCAGTCAATAATAATACAATTATAATGAATCCCATAACCATTTCACTTGTACAAACAAGTTGAGCAATAGAACCTTTAACATTAATATCACCAAAACCAACCGTACAAATAGTTGCAGTACTAAAATAGATTGCTTGGATCCAAATTGGTTTTTCAA